>JAMBLK010000084.1 GCA_023336855.1 Actinomycetes bacterium | reverse complement strand
GAGGTTGGGTTCATATTCCAGACTTTCAACTTGATCCCGACTCTCAACGCACGGGAGAACATCCTCCTCCCTCTCTCGATCGCCGGGGCGAAGCCGGACCAGGAGTGGTACGACAAGGTCGTCGGCGCCGTTGGCCTCGGTGACCGCCTCGATCACCGGCCCAGCGAACTCTCCGGGGGCCAACAGCAGCGGGTCGCTGCCGCCCGCGCGCTCGTATCCAAGCCCGCGATCGTCTTCGCCGACGAGCCGAGCGGCAATCTCGATTCGGTCGCCAGCGGTGAACTTCTCGACTTCATGCGCACCGCTGTAAGGGAGTTCGACCAGACCATCGTGATGGTCACCCATGATCCGATCGCCGCCAGCTACGCCGACCGAATCGTATTCCTCGACGACGGAGACATCGTCGACGAGATGATCGATCCAACACCGGATTCGATCCTCGAGCAGATGAAGCACCTGGGGGCCTGACGATGTTGCGTGCAGCCATAAAGGGCGTCTTCGCTAACAAAATGCGGCTTAGCCTCACGGCGTTCGCCATCGTCATCGGCGTGGCGTTCGTCGCAGCAAGCTTCGTGTTCACCGACACGATCAGTGCTCGGTTCGATGCGCTCCTCGATACATCAGCGACGGGAGTTGACGTCTACGTACGCCCGGCGCCTCCTGAGACCGGAGACACGTTCCAGAACGCCGAATTCGGCTCGATCCCAGAGAGCACCCTCGCGGCAGTCGTTGCGTCACCGGGGGTTCGCGTCGCCGAAGGTGGCGTTGCCGGCTTCGCACAGATCGTCAACAAGGAAGGCGATGCCGTTGGAGGCCAGGGACCACCGACGCTCGGCTATTCGTGGTCGATAGACCCCTCGATGAGTCCCGTGACGATCAAGGACGGAAATGGACGCGGACCGGAGATCTCGGGAGAGGTGGTTATCGACGCCAACTCTGCCAATGGGAATGACCTGGCTCTCGGAGACAGCATCACGATCCTGACCATCGGCGCTCCCGAGGAATTCGTGATCGTCGGCATCGCCAGCTTCGGGGAGAGCGACAGCCTTGCCGGTGCAACACTCTCCATGTTCACTCTCGAAGAAGCACAGCGGCTCTTCGATCTCGAAGGCCGATTCAGCGCGATCTCCGTTGCAGCCGAATCCGGGGTCACTCCCGAAGAACTCGCCGCGAACATCGCAACAACCACGAACGGGGATATCGAGGTCGTCACGGCCGAGGAATCGAACGATGAACAACTGGAAGCCATCTCCGAGGGGTTGGGTTTCTTGAACATCGCCTTGCTGGCGTTCGCTGCCGTGGCCGTCTTCGTCGGTGCGTTCATCATCAGCAACACATTCCGCATCATCGTCGCCCAGAGAACGAAGGAGTTGGCTCTTCTGCGAGCGATCGGCGCCACCGGACGACAGGTCACCTGGATGGTTGTCATCGAAGCTCTGATCGTTGGCTTCGCAGCATCTGTCATCGGTATCGGCGTCGGTGTGCTTCTCGCCATCGGACTCGGCGCAGCCATGAACGCCTTTGGGCTCAACATGCCTGAGGGTCCGCTCACCCTGCTACCCCGAACGGTGATCGTCGGCATGGCCGTCGGACTCATCGTGACGGTTGTTTCGGCGTTGTTGCCCGCACGGAAAGCTGCCCGGATCCCCCCGGTAGCGGCGATGGCGGAAGAACTCTCACGACCCAAACGTCGATCGCTCCACGTACGAGCCGTGATCGGATCGGTCACCGTCGGATTGGGCATATCGACGCTCTTCGTCGGATTGTTCACATCCGTGAGCGGAGATCTCTGGCTTGTTGCGATCGGCGCGCTCGTGTTCTTCCTCGGCGTTTCGATCATCGCGCCACTCGCAGCGGGTCCGGTCGCAGCGGTTCTTGGATGGCCTCTCCCGAAGATGTTCGGTGTCGCCGGCCAGCTCGCACAGGACAACACGCGGCGCCAGCCTCGACGAACCGCCTCCACGGCATCTGCACTGATGATCGGAGTTGCCCTCGTCGTCTTCGTCGCGGTGTTCGGCGCCTCGATCAAGTCCTCCGTAGCGTCGTCCGTCACCGACACGTTCCCCGGAGATTTCTCGGTGCAGTCAACGAACTTCGCAGTCGGGGTGAGCCCGGCGTTCACGGACGAGGTTCGATCGCTTTCGGAAATCGGAGATGTCTCGACACTGAAGATTGGGAACGCCGTCGTCGAAGGTTCGGACACGATCATCATCGCTGTTGATCCTGAGACCATCACGACCGTCACCAGCATTGACGTGTCTGCGGGTGCCTTCGAGTCACTCAAAGAGACGGATGGGGTTCTGGTTCTCGAATCCGTCATGAGCGACAACGGTTGGTCAGTGGGCGATTCCATCATGATCGTGTATCCCCAAGATCCCGGCGGTCCAGTTGAGATCGCAGGCACGATCGCTTCCACGAACTTCGGGGACTTCATCATCACCGAGTCTTCCTATGCCGTCGGTTTCTCCAACCCGACCGACT
>JAMBLK010000083.1 GCA_023336855.1 Actinomycetes bacterium | reverse complement strand
GGCGCGAGCACGTGGGCTGGGGATCCCGGTCGCCGATGGTCGTGACATGCTCCTGGCCCAGGCCGCCGTTGCTTTCGAGATCTGGACCGGAGAACAGGCCCCGATAGACGTGATGCGATCGGCCTTCTAGGACGCAATCCACGTTGATTCGATTTGGGTGGGCGATGTGCCCGCCCACATCCGTGTCTGTGCCATGCGGGGCTTGTTCGGTCGACGATCTAGCGTTCCAACAAGGGGACCTCAGTGGCATCTTGCGCCGCATCGATCACGTCCCACATCGTGGCAAAGACCGGCTCTGTGCGTGTGAGGTCGGTGTCGATGCTGCTGAACGTGACTTCGGTTCCGTTGACCCAGAACGTGGCCAGCGTGTCGATGCCGTCGACGCAGCCGTGGCACTCGCCCGGCGGGAGTCGCTTCCGCAACGCCTCGAGATCGGTCGCGAGAACGGTGTTGTGCAGGGTCGTGACCAGATCCGGATCGATCGATCCGACATCGACCGGCAGGGCGGCGTTCTCCCCGGCCCGGTGGGCCTCGACGGTGCCGTCACCGTATATGACGAAGCGCTCACAGTTCGGACCCATCATTGCGCAGCCACCCGTGAGCTCCGCGACACGAACTACAGGGCTGGTACCAGGGCCAGGTGGCGTTGGCGCGGTCGTTGTCGTGGACACAGTGGCGGCGCCTCCACAAGCTGAGAGCACGAGAGCAAGAACCGGTAGGAGACGAGTCATGCAAGTCGGACGCTTGAGCGGGTGTCGTTGGTTCCCCGGAGAGCCACAACGCCGATGATGCCAGGCGTGGGGCAGGGAAGTCGATAGGCTCCCGGCCGATGCTCTCTCTGCTCTTGATCCCAGTTGGCCTCATCGTCGGCGTGGTTGCCGAAGGAATTGCAACCGATCGATCATTCGAGTCGATCGTGAAGAGACCGGGTCGCACGCCGTACGTCGCTGTCATCACCGCTGCCCTGTTTCCGATCACTGCGATCCTCGTTGGGATCGACTGGGTACTGCCCGCGTACCTTTGGTTCGTTGCAGTAACCGTGACGTTGACGCTCACCGACATCGACACGAAGCTCATCCCGAATCGGATTCTCTTCCCAGGAACGATTGTCGGAGCGGTGCTGCTGACTGCAGGAGGGCTTATCGAGAGCGGACCCATCCTCCGAGCATTCGGTGGCGGTGCAATCTACTTCCTCGTGCTCCTGGCCGTCGCACTCGCCGCCAGAGGCGCCTTTGGCTTCGGGGATGTCAAGCTCGCTTTCCTCCTCGGCTTGTTCACGGCCTATCGATCGTGGGAGACGCTGATCGTGGCCGTGTTCGCGGCGTTCCTCCTGGGAGGTCTCGTCTCCCTCGTGATCATCGTGTTCCGCCTGAAAGACCGGAAAGACTCGATTCCATTCGGCCCCTATCTCGTGGGTGGGGCCTACATCGCGATCGCCTGGGGTGCAACAATCGCGTCCTGGTATCTGGGTGGTGGAACATGACAATGACGCACGCCCCTGCCACGATGTTCCAATGATTCGATTCCTCACAGCCGGCGAGTCGCACGGACCGGCGCTCACAACCATCGTGGAAGGCGCCCCGGCCGGTCTCGCGGTCGATATCGAGGGCCTCGGTGAAGAACTGGCGCGTCGGCGACTCGGCCACGGCCGTGGGCCCAGAATGCGGCTGGAACGGGACGAACTCGAGATTCTCGGTGGAGTCCGATTCGGTCGAACGCTCGGCGGTCCGATCTCCGTATTGATCCGAAACACCGAATGGGAGCGCTGGTCAGAGGAGATGTCTCCCGGCGAGGGCGCGTCCCGGCGTGTGATGACATCCCCCCGTCCTGGCCATGCCGACCTGCCTGGGATGATGAAATACGACACACATGACGCCAGGAACGTCCTCGAGCGTGCTTCGGCTCGAGAGACTGCCGCTCGGACCGTGGCCGGTTACGTCTCCAAGATGCTCCTCGCCGAAGTTGGCGTCAACGTCCTGAGCCACGTCGTTCAAATCGGCTCCGTCGTGTCCAACGCGGTAATCCCGGAGCCCGGCGATCTCTCGCGGATCGACGCTTCCCCTGTGAGATGCATCGACGAGGAGGCCGAGGAGGCAATGGTCGCCGCGGTTGATCTCGCTAAGAAGGAACGTGACACGCTCGGCGGCGTTGTCGAAGTCCTCGCATACGGCGTGCCTGTGGGAATCGGGAGCCACGTTCATTGGGATCGCAGGCTCGACACAGCCCTCGCGGCAGGTCTCATGTCGATCCAGGGAATCAAGGCCGTCGAGATCGGCGACGGTCTCGCATCGGCAGGCCGACCCGGGTCAGTCGCACACGATGAGATCCATCCAGTCGACGGATCCTACGAGCGGGCCACCAATCGTGCCGGTGGCATCGAAGGCGGGATCAGCAACGGGAGCGTGATTCGGAGTCGTGCAGCAATGAAGCCGATCTCGACGCTAATGCGTCCGCTGGCGACCGTGGACGTGACCACGGGAGAGGTGTCTGTGGCGTTCCGTGAACGAAGCGACGTCTGCGCGGTACCCGCAGCCGGCGTTGTGGCAGAGCAGATGGTCGCGATCGCGATCGCTCGCGAGATGCAGCGGGTGTACGGAGGAGACACCGTGGACGCCTTCGTGGACGCCGACATGGCACACCGGCGACGTCTCGCCGAATTCTGATGGAACATGTCTGGCTGATCGGGATGATGGGAAGCGGGAAGACGAGCGTCGGCAGGGCCCTCGCCGAACACTTGGAGTGTCCCTTCTACGACACGGATGCCACCGTGGCGGCCAATGCCGGCATGTCGGTCGACGAGATCTTCGACCGGTTCGGAGAGCCTCGCTTTCGCGAGTTCGAGGCCAGGGCCGTGCAGGTGATCGCGTCCCAGGATGATGGTGTCGTCTCGACCGGGGGAGGGGTCGTGCTCAATCCGTCGAACGTCGAGGCAATGCGTGCAAGTGGGCGAACGGTTCTGCTCGACGTCGATACCGACACGATTGTGGCGCGACTCGGCGCCGCATCCGACCGCCCGCTGGTGTCGGATGATCCCGATCGCCGTCTGCGGGAGATAGCGTCCGCTCGAGAGGGCACGTACCGGATGGCGGCCGACGTCGTTGTCGACGCACTCGGCTCGATCAAAGAAGTGGCGCATCGTGTGGAGGCAGCATGCATCGGGTCGTAATCACCGAGGGCGACGAGCCGGTCTCTGAGATCCTGATCGCCGGCGGGCTTCTCTCCGACGCGGCGGGATACCTGCCGCAGAGGGAGGATCGTCGACAGGTCGCAATACTGACACAACCGAGTGTCCGTTCATTGGCCGACTCGGTTGCCGAGTCGATCCTCGACGGAGGTGTGGCTGCGTCGGTGATCCCGTTGCCGGACGGCGAAGCCGCCAAGACCCTGTCGGTAATCGAGGACGTTGCCTTGGCTTTGAACCGCCTGGGACTCACACGCGCCGACACGGTTTTCGGCATCGGTGGGGGCGCTACGACCGACACCGCGGGTTTCGTGGCTGCCACCTATCTGCGCGGCGTCGAGTGCGTGCTTGCACCGACGACACTGCTCGGCGCCGTGGATGCGGCCGTTGGGGGGAAGACCGGCGTCAACGTGGGCGGGAAGAACCTCGTCGGGGCATTCCGTCACCCATCACGTGTTCTCGTCGACATCGACGTACTGGAATCACTCCCCATGGATTTACGTAGGCAGGGCACCGCCGAAGCGCTCAAGACAGGCTTCGTCGGAGATCCCGACCTCGTCGAGTTGTACCGAGAGCATGGGATCGATGCGCCGCTCGATGAGGTCGTGGGACGTGCCATCGGAGTCAAGGCCCGAGTGGTCTCTGAAGACTTCCGCGAAGGTGGACTCCGCGCCGTACTCAACTACGGCCACACAGCGGGCCATGCGGTCGAAGTCGCCGCCGGGATCAGCCACGGGGAGGCGGTCGCGATAGGAATGGTCGCAGCGGGCGCGGTGGGCGAGCGAACGGTGGGATTCGACCGTCGCGTCGAGCAGGAAGAACTGATCGCGTCACTCGGCCTACCTACGCGATCGCCGAATGTGCATGCAGGGGAGATCGAACGGCTCATGGCCCTTGATAAGAAGCGGGACACCGGCGGAATCCGATTCGTCGTACTCGAGGACTTCGGGATCCCCCGAGTCGTACACCCCGACGCCGCTACCGTACGGGCCTCGCTGCACGCCATCGGCATCGATTGAAGACGAGGAGCCCCCACCGATGATCTCGACGAACGACGTCAAACCAGGCATGTCCTTGAACCTCCCCGAGGGACTATTCCAGGTTGTCGACTACCAACATGTGAAACCGGGCAAGGGCAAGGCGTTCGTACGGATGAAGCTCAAGAATCAGATCACCGGAGCCGTCATCGACCGCACGTTCCGCGCCGGCGAGAACATCCCGAAGGCTGTCATCGACCGCCGCGACTTCCAGTACCTCTTTCGAGATGACATGGGTTTCACGTTCATGGACGGCGAGACGTACGAGCAGATCTCGCTGCCAGAAGAGGCCGTGGGGGATGCGGCGTCGTACATCGCCGACGGAATGACGGTCCGCATCTCCATCTACGAGGAGAAGCCCATCGGCATCGAACTCGGCGCAGCGGTGGAACTCGAAGTCACACATGCCGAACCCGGAGTCAAGGGCGACCGGGTGTCGGGTGCGACCAAGCCGGTCACCCTCTCTACCGGTCTCATTGTCCAGGTACCACTGTTCATCGACGTTGGTGATGTGTTGAAGGTCGACACCCGGACCGGGAACTACATCACGCGGGTGACGTGAGCAAACAGGACGCACGGGAGCAGGCCCTCGGGCTGCTGTACGCCGTCGATCTCGGCCCCGATTCCGAGCCCGTCGAGCCGACAGGGCGCGCGGGACGTCTCTCCGCCGGTGTTCAAGAGCATCTCTCTGAGATCGACGCCGAGATCAATGCGCATTCGACCGGATGGCGCATCACGCGCATGCCGGCAGTTGATAGAACGATTCTGCGAATCGCGGTGTACGAACTCAAGTACACGGATACACCCGTTGGCGTCGTCGTCTCCGAAGCTGTCGAGCTCGCGAAGACGTACTCGACGGCGAAGTCGGGAAGCTTCGTCAATGGTGTTCTGGCCAGCGTGGCTGCAGATCGCAGTTGATCGAGCGGCCCCGGCGAGGAGTCGGCGGTAGCGGAGCTGTGGGGCTAGGCCTTCTTGGCTTTCTTGGCCTGGCGCTTCTCCTTCAGGCTCTTGGAAGCCACCTTCTTGGTGCTTCTCCCGCCCTTGTCTTTGTTCGCCATGTTGTCTCCTCTCGGACCATCGGCATCGATGGTCGGTTCCATGTTGTCACATCCGGGTCACTTCGGACGGTACATCCGATCGTCAGCTTTCGGACTTGAGGTTCTCTCCCTCGATCTGATCGACGGCGGTGTTGAGTTTGTCTAGGAGGTCGTCGACGGGCACACGATGGATCTTCGCTGCGCGTTTCACGGTTATTGCCTTTGTGATCACCCGACGAAACGACAGCCCACCGACCCGCTTCATGCCGAGAGCCTCCATCACGTCGGCGATGTCACCGTACTCGTCGAGGATCTCCGACACCTTGGTGTCTTCGGTGATCTCCAGCTTGCTCATGGGACAACTCCAATCGAAATGTGAAACTCCAGAATATGGACTCTGCGATCCAATTCCGAGAGTGCGTTCGATGGAAGCGGTCGGAGCGCTTCTATCCACTCGGCTACTCGCCTGAATTGGCCATCGATCCAGTCAGCTTGTTCAAGTCCAGATCGTAGAGAACGCAGGCAACCTCTCGATCACCTTCGTCCCAACTCTCTGCGGTGGGGAAGATCCAAAAGATGTCGAGACGAGAGGTGTCGTACTCCGAACCGACGTAATCTTCGAAGAGCGGCACACACTTGGCGATGGCTTCATCGTCGATCGCCGCCTGAGTCGGGAAGGCGCCATCATCCATGTTGTAGAGGGCGTATGCCTCGTTGTCGTGGGGATCATCGCAGTCGACCATGGGCAGGGTTTCAGACTCCTCAGCGATCTCCCCGTTCTCGATCACATCATCGAAGCAATCTCCCGGCCGCAGGTCGAAAACGGACTCGGAATCACCAGAAGAACACGCTGCCAGAACCAACACGGACACTGCCATCAACACGGAAACCCGAGGCAGCCACGTCATCGAAGATCCCATCTCATAGATAACCCTTTCTGACCCTACTGCGGTGGTCGGCGGAAGACCGTGAAAGGAGCGCTTCTGGGTGATCCGATCCAGACTCCTTGCATCGCGCATCACGAACGCGCTACCGTCGGGTTCGCAAATCGAAGCCAACCTTTAAGCCGGTCCAGCGAGGCCGGGAAGGAAGGAGACAGCATGTACGACGCCCAAGGCGGCGACGGATTCCTCGGAACCGTCTGCCGCTTTTCTCATGTCCAGAGGTGCGACACATGGCTTGCGTAATGGACACAGGAGACATGGATAGGGCTATCCGTCGGATCGCCCACGAGATCCTCGAGAAGAACCGAGGCTCTGATGACCTGGTCCTCCTCGGGATCCAAACGAGGGGAGTGCCCCTCGCCCAACGCCTCGCACTCGCGCTTGAGGGCATCGAGGGATCAGCGGTAGCAGCAGGCAGTCTGGACATCGGGTTGTACCGCGATGACCTGGATCAACGCCCAAAAATGGAGCTGGGCGCCACGAGCGTTCCTGTTCCGATCGGTGGCAAGACCGTGGTCTTGGTAGACGACGTCCTCTACACCGGACGAACGATCAGAGCGGCACTCGACGCTTTGGCCGACATCGGCCGCCCGAGCCGCGTTCAACTTGCGGTTCTGGTCGATCGGGGACACCGCGAACTCCCCATCCGTCCCGACTACATCGGGAAGAACGTCCCGACGTCTCGGAGCGAGCGAGTCTCCGTTCGCCTCGTCGAGAGGGACGGCGAGGACGGAGTCGTCATCGAATCGAGGGAAGCGACATGAACCACTTCCTGACCATCGAAGGCCTTCCTGCCGATGATCTCAACGGCCTGCTCGACGATGCAGACGAGTTCGTCGAGGTCTTGCACCGGCCCATCCCAAAGGTCCCGGCCCTGCGCGGCAAGACCGTTGCGACGATGTTCTTCGAACCGTCGACCCGAACGAAGATGTCTTTCGAGAAGGCTGCGAAAGCACTGAGCGCCGACACGATGTCGTTCTCCCCCGGAACGTCTTCACTCTCGAAGGGTGAGAGTCTGAAGGACACCGTCCTCACGATCAAAGCGATGGGGACCGACGCCATGGTCGTCCGTCACAAGGCGACCGGCGCTCCGTGGCGGATCGCGGAGTGGATCGAACAACCCGTGCTGAACGCCGGCGACGGTGCGCATCAGCATCCGACACAGGCGTTGCTCGACTCTCTGACCATCCGGCAGCACTTCGGGACTCTCGAAGGTCTCAAGATCGGGATCATCGGCGACATCCGACACTCCCGGGTAGCCCGCTCCGATATCCAAGCGTTCTCAACGCTGGGCGCAGAGGTAACGATGGTCGCCCCACGGACACTCCTGCCCGTGGATGCGGCAGTCTTCGATGCCACAGCGAGCGAGGATCTCGACGAGGTACTCGAAGACTTCGACGTCGTCTACGTTCTGCGGGTGCAGGCCGAACGAGGCGGTGCATCCGTATTCCCCTCGCTCTCTGAGTACACCGATCGGTACGGGATCACGAAAGAAAGGTTCGCTCGCCTCAAGCCGGAAGCGGTCGTTCTCCACCCGGGACCGATGAATCGTGGCGTCGAGATCGAAGGCGCCGTCGCCGATGACCCGAGAGCCCTGATCCTCGATCAGGTGTTCAACGGAGTCGCCGTGCGAATGGCCGTGCTGTTCCGACTGCTCGGAGGTGAAAGCAATGAGTGATCTGATCCTTGCAGGGGGCACCGTCCTCACACCGAAAGGCCTTGAAGAAACCGACGTTCGTATCCGTGACGGTCTCATCGCAGAGATCGGCCCCGGTCTCGAAGGCGACGAGACGATCGATTGTGGCGGAGCCTGGGTCGGACCGGGTCTGGTCGATCTCCACGTCCACTTCCGCGAACCCGGTCAGGAATGGAAGGAAGACATCGAGTCCGGTTCGAGAACCGCAGCAGTCGGCGGATTCACCGCCGTCTTTGCGATGCCGAACACCGATCCCGCGACCGACTCCGGCCACGTTGCCCGGTACGTCTCGGCCCGAGGGACCGAAGTCGGATTGGTCGAGGTACTGCCGGTCGGAGCGATTACGAGGGGACGCGCCGGAAAGGAACTGGCCCACCTCGACGAATTGTGGGCAGCCGGTGTGCGAGTCTTCTCGGATGACGGCGACGTCGTCGCCGACGCGGGGCTGCTCCGCCAGGCGATGGACTACCTGGCAGCGCGTGGCGGTGTGATCTCCCAACACGCGGTCGACGTGGGACTATCGAGCGGCGGATATATGCACGAAGGGAGCGTGTCATCGCTACTCGGTATGTCGGGAATTGCGTCGGCGGCTGATGACGTGATCCTTGCCCGCGACATCCGACTCGTTGAGATGACCGGTGCTCGGTACCACGTCCAGCATCTGTCGACCGCGACAGGCGTTGACCTGATCGCTGGGGCCAAAGCGAAGGGACTTCCGGTGACCGCCGAAGTGACCCCGCATCACCTCGCCTTCGACCACACGGCTGCTCAAACGACCGACCCGGCGTACAAGATGATGCCTCCGCTTCGTTCAGAGGACGATCGCGCCGCACTGCGATACGGCCTCGAAATCGGGACGATCGACATCGTCGGCACCGACCATGCGCCACATGCTGCCCACGAGAAAGAGGTTCCGTGGGAACACGCACCCAACGGCGTACTCGGTCTCGAATGGGCGGCAGCGGTCGTGAACACGTTCACCGATCTCGATCAATCCGCGTTCTACGACCGCCTCTCGGTTGCTCCGGCGCGTATCGGACAGCTTGATGGGCAGGGAATGCTCCTGGCTGAGGGAGGACGGGCGAATCTCACGGTCTTCGATCCATCTATCGAGTGGACGCCGTCGACGACGGTCTCGAAGTCGCAGAACAGCCCCTACTTCGGCCTCCCGCTGCAGGGCAAGGTGGTCGCCACGATCTACCAGGGAACGGTTACGGCTCGCGACGGCATCGCGGTGAGTTGATGAGAGCGAGACGTACCGCAGTGTCGAAGGTGAGCCTGATGTGAAGCGCGCGACCGTTGAACTGAAAACTGCCCTCGGCCCGGTCACCATCCGGAGTCCGATCGTCGCCGCATCCGGCACTGTGGGGTCGGTGGTCGACTTCGCAGGTGCCGGCGATTTCAGCGTGTACGGAGCGGCGGTAGCCAAGTCGGTCTCCTCTGATCCGTGGCCGGGACGCGATGCGCCGCGGCTCTCATCATCGGGGGAGGGCATGCTGAATGCCATCGGGATCCAGAATCCCGGCATCGAGGAGTGGACCCGCCAGGTCGGTCCACGTATCGGCAACGTCCCCGCCCCTATATGGGGATCGACGGTCGGTCACGACGCGGCAGGCTTCGCAGAAGTCGCGACGGGCCTCGACTCGGCTGGCGTGGCTGCCGTCGAGGTGAACCTGTCGTGTCCGAACCTCGACGACGGGCATCTCTTCGCCCTCGACCCGAAGGCTTCCTCAGAAGTCGTAGCCGCCGTTCGCTCAGCGACGGATCTGCCGATCGGAGCGAAACTGTCTCCAAACGCCGTCGACATCGTCGAGATCGCCGCGGCGGTGCAGGAGGCAGGAGCGGATTGGGTCGTACTCACCAACACCGTGTGGGGGGCCGGGTTCGACGTGAAGACGCGGCGCCCGAAGCTCAGATCGGTCGTTGGGGGCTACTCGGGGGCCCCCATGAAGGCGATCGCGATGAGATGTGTGTGGGAGGTCGCTCAGGCACTTCCGGAACTCCCGATCCTCGGTTGCGGCGGCGTGCAATCGGGTGAGGATGTGGTGGAGTACCTCCTTGCCGGCGCATCGGCGGTCGCCATCGGCACCGCTCACTTCGCCGAGCCGAGGATCGGCAGACGAGTCATCAAGCAACTGGAGACATACATGACCCGCAACGGGATCGCCACGATAGAAGAACTCGTCGGGGCGGCCGAGCCATGGTGATGGGGGTCATCGTCGCTCTGGATCTCCCGAGCGCAGAAGACGCGGTCGCCATGGCCGAGGACGTCGCAGACCATGTTGCCGGGTTCAAGATCGGCCTCGGACTGCTCCATGGGCCGGGGCCACTGCTGATTTCGGCTCTCGTCGCTCTCGGCAAACCGGTCTTCGCAGACGCGAAGCTCCATGACATCCCCTCACAGGTCGAAGCCGCTGCCCGGCGTCTCGGCGAACATGGCGCCCGATGGGTGACCGCACATGTGGGAGGAGGCCAAGACATGCTCGAGGCCGCGGTACGAGGTCTCCAGGCGGGGGCCGGTGCAGCACCGTCCGGCATTCTCGGCGTGACGGTGCTGACGTCGCTTGACGAAGCTTCACTGGCGCGGGTCGGCATCAATCGAACTCCCGGCAAGCTCGTCTCCCGAATGGCGAAGGTGGCAGACGCCTCCGGATGCGAAGGGGTCGTGTCCTCTCCGAAGGAGCTAACGATCGTTGCCGATGTTGCCCCCTCCCTTCTGCGCGTCACACCGGGGATCCGACCGGTTGATCGCGCCGACGATCAGGCTCGCACCATGACGCCGGCCGAGGCCGTGGAGAGGGGCGCAGATCTCCTCGTCGTCGGCCGTCCAATCACCGCGGCTGCCGATCCACGAGAAGCGGCGGCCGGGATCGCGCGTGAGATCGAAGGCGCTCGGCCCCTGGATTGATAGAGTTCCCTCATGGCATCCATCAACAACCTTCCCCCGATGAGCGACGAGCAGAGAGTAGAAGCGCTCGCCAAGGCTGGAGCGGCCCGGCGACAACGTGCTGAAATCAAGGCGTTGCTCAAGACCGGCTCACTGACACTCGCCGAGGTGTTCGAGCGTGCGGAAACCGACGATATCGTCGCCGGAACCAAGGTGTACCCCCTCCTGGCTTCGATGCCGCGCATGGGCAAGATCAAGGCGAAGCGCCTCATGGAGGATCTGAGCATCGCGGAGAACCGCAAGATCCGCGGTCTCGGCTCCCGCCAGCGCGCAGACCTTCTCCAGACGTTTGCCTGAGGGGAGACTCCTCGTCGTGTCCGGTCCTTCCGGGGTCGGCAAGTCGAGTGTGATCGATGCCGTCCTCGAGCAGTCCGGGGCGAGATTCTCAGTCTCCGCGACGACGCGAGAGCCGCGCCCGGATGAGGTCGACGGAGAGGACTATCGGTTCGTGGATCAGGACACGTTCTCGGATCTTGTCCAATCCGGGGGAATGCTGGAATGGGCCAACTACGGCGGTCACCGCTACGGAACGCCACGAGCACCGGTGATCGAACTGCTCGACCAGGGCATCCACGTCGTTCTCGACATCGAGAATGACGGCGCCCACCAGGTCAAGCGAGCCTATCCGTCTGCGGTGCTGGTGTTCCTCATGCCGCCGTCGCGAGGGGAACTCGAGCGGAGGCTCCGCAGTCGGGGCGATACATCGGAGCGCGACATCGAGAGGCGTCTCGCCGTCGCAGATGAACAGATCCTTGATGCGAGAGCGCACTACGACCATCTCGTTGTGAATGATGATTTGGAGACCGCGATCTACCGAGTTGTCTCTATACTTCAAGCACCGGCCACCTCGGACGAGGATTCGGACGCGTTCCGAACCGCCGGGGATGCCGCCACAACCAGGAGTGACAACGAATGATGACCGAGCCGCCGATTGGCGCCGTTGTCGAGAAGACCCAGTCCCGTTTCGGACTCGTCGTACTCTCGGCTCGCCGCGCACGGCAAATCAACGCCTACTTCAACCAACTCGGCGAAGGACTCGGCGGCTACATCCCGCCGCAGGTCCACAGCCTCTCCCGTAAGCCGCTTTCGATTGCGCTCGAAGAGATCTACGAAGACAAGGTCGTCGTCGCTCCGATCGAGGAGTAGGCGATGCTGGCCGGTCGACGCGTCGTTCTCGGTGTCACCGGTGGGGTGGCTGCATACAAGGCCGCCTATCTCGCCCGTCGACTGATAGAACGCGGTGCCGTGGTCCGTGTCGTGATGACGGAGTCGGCGACGAAATTCGTCGGTCCCCACACGTTCGCTGCCATCACCGGGAGTCGACCGGTCGTCGACCTGTTCGATGCCGAAGATGTCAGTCCGCATACGACGTTCGGCCGCTGGGCCGACGCCGTTGTCGTGGCTCCTGCAACCGCAGCCACACTCGCACGCTTGGCCAACGGACTTTCCGACGATTCGGTATCTGCCACGGTTCTGGCCACGGCCGCGCCCGTGGTAATCGCTCCCGCCATGCACACTGAGATGTGGCAGCACCCGGCGACCGTGGCCAACGTCGAGCGACTCGAATCCTTCGGATATCACATCGTCTCACCTGAGGCTGGAGCCCTTGCGGGCGGAGACACCGGCTTGGGACGCCTCGCTGATCCCGACCGAATCGCCGACGCCGTCGCCGCGGTTCTCCCCGGAGGCCCGCTTACCGGCGTCGAGGTGCTGATCACTGCAGGAGGCACCCGGGAGCCGATCGATCGAGTGCGCTATCTCGGGAATCACTCATCGGGGAAGATGGGGAACGCCATCGCCGCAGCGGCAGCGCGCCGCGGAGCGAACGTCACTCTCGTTACAGCAGGTCCGGGCATCGAACATCCCCGTGTGACGATCATTCCCGTTGACACTGCCGCTGAGATGGCCGATGCCGCATGGGCGATAGCGAAGAAAGCCGAAGTGGCCGTGATGGCTGCGGCAGTCGCCGACTTCCGACCCGCCGAAGCGCTCGACGGCAAACTTCGGCGCGCCGACGGACCACCGACCATCGATCTCGAGCCGACACCCGATGTGCTCGGCGGCATCGCGGAGATGAGTCCTCGCCCATTCCTCGTTGGCTTCGCGGCTGAAACCGGTGCGCTCGACGAGGCGATTGCAAAGGCACGCCGGAAAGGCGTGGACCTTCTGGTTGCCAATGACGTCACCGCGCCCGGGTCCGGCTTTGGCACTGAGACCAACCAGGTGACGATCGTGCTCCCCGACGGGTCGACCGAACCGTGGAGCCTCATGCCGAAGACGGAAGTCGCAGAACGCCTCTGGGATCGGATCGCCGAACTGCGCAAGCGTGAAGGAACGTCCACCTGACGCGAATCGCACAGGTCGTTCCCGGCGTTCCTTCGTTCGCTGTCGACGACGGATTCGCATACGAGATTCCTGAGGCGTTGCCGGGGATCGCCATCGGTGACATCGTTCGGGTTCCGCTCGGCGGCCGCAAGGTTCGCGGCTACGTCACAGCCGTCTCCGATGGAACACCCGATCGGGCCCTCCGCCCGATCGCCGCACGTTCCGGGAGCCGCGGGGTATTCGATGCCGCAATGCTTCGTTCGCTCCGCTGGGCCGCCACCCACTACGTGGCCCCGCTCTCGACCGTGCTCACCCGGTGCGCACCTCCCAACCTCCCCAGGAGGAAGCCCCGCATTCACGATGGTGCCGTCGCCGATGTCGACGGGACACTCAAGTCATGGAGCGAACGTCAGGTTGCCGGGGGACGCACGCGCCCGGCGTACCTGGTCACCGGGAATCCGCTACCGGCGGTGATGTCGGCGATCGCGCCGATCCTTCGCAGTGGAAAGAACGTGATCGTAACGGTGCCGACGGTCGTCGAGGCCCACGCTGTTGCCGATGCCCTGCGTCGCGTGTTCGGTGAGCGAGTTCGCCTGGCGACAAACGAGGAGTCCCCGGCAGTACGAACGACGTCATGGAGCCAGATCTCGTCCGACACGGGTTCAGTCGTTGTCGGCACCCGGGAAGTCGCCTTCTGGGGGATCGATGGTCTCGGGTTGGCCGTCGTCATCGATGAAGGGCGCAGGGCTTACAAGTCCCCGCAGACACCGACGTTCCACGTCCGGGACGTACTCAGGAAGCGTTCGACCATCGAACGCTTCTCCCTCCTGCTCACAGGCCCGGTGCCCACAGCCGAGGCTCTCTCAAGCGGCGCGGAGGTCATCGAGGCTGCCGGGCGGGTGTGGCCACTCGTCGACGTCGTCGACCGGTCTGAGGAGGGAGGTGGATCCGGAGCAGTGGGGGATCGGGTTCGCCAGGCGATTACTGCTCTTGGAGATGGTGCGACGGTCTTCGTGCTTGTGCCCAGAAGGGGTGGCAGCTTCCGCTGCTCCCAATGCCGCGAGCTGAGGAAGTGCCCTGAGTGCGACGCGATGCTCGAGCGATCCGGGAGTTGCGCCCGTTGCGGTAGATCGTTCCCCGGGTGCGTCGCCTGCGGCGGGGCGCGTTTCGAGGCGCTTGGAGGCGGAGTGTCGCGAATCGTTGACGATCTTGCACGGATCTTCAGCAGCCACGTGGGTCCGGTCGGCTCGGATCGTCGAATCTCCGTGGGAACGGAGCGAGATCTCGTTGGACTGCCGCCGGTCGATCTCGTAGTCGTTATCGATCCGGATGCTGGAATTCTGGCGCCGAACTATCGAGCGGACGAGGATGCCCTGCGTCTCCTCGCACGTGCAACGCTGGCAGCACGACCCGGGCGCGGGCGACGCGCCCTGGTGCAGACTTCGCTGGCAGACCACCGTGTCTTCGATGCGCTTCGCAGCGGGGACCCGATGGACTTCATGACCGAGACACTGCGAAGGCGCGAAGCAAGCGGATTCCCGCCTGTCGGCGACCTCATCGCCCTCGAGACGGATGCAACCGATGCGGGGCCCGTGTTGATCGAAGCAGCCGGGGAGGCGTCCTTGCTTGGTCCTGCGAAAGAAGGAGATCGGGAACGCTGGCTCATCCAGGGGCGGGACCTGGCCGCCGTGCGTCTCAGACTCCGATCGGCGGTGCAGCACGTGAGAGACGGCGGCGCCAGGGTGAGGGTCGACGCCGATCCCGTCGAACTGTGAGTTCCATTCATCTGGTCTCCCCGCAGCTGAACCGGTAGCCTGCGGACTCATGCCGATCTACCCCATTCGCGTCTTTCCCGATCCGGTGCTGCGTGCAGCGACAACGCCCATCACAGAATTCGGGTCGCAGCTGGCTCGACTGGTGGAGGACATGTTGGAAACGATGTACGAAGCACCAGGGGTCGGTCTCGCTGGGCCGCAGATCGGTATCTCGAAGCAACTCTTCGTGGCCGACGTCGGCGACGGGCCGTTCATGATGGCGAACCCCGAGATCGTCGAGACGTCGGGCAAGTGGAAGTTCGAGGAAGGCTGCCTGTCAGTACCCGGACGCTGGTGGGAATTCAATCGTCCGGCATTCGCACGAGCCCGCGGATTCGACGTCGACGGGAAGCCGGTTGAGTACGCCGGTGACGAACTCATGGGCCGTCTCATTCAACATGAGATCGATCACCTGCACGGCACGATCATCATCGATAGGCTTCCGAAACGCCTTCGCAAAGAAGCGCTCAAAGAACTGCGTGAAACCGGCCTGTCTGGAGGATTCTGATGCGAGCAGCGTTCCTTGGGACACCGTCAGCGGCCGTGCCGAGTCTTGCTGCGTTGATGGACGTAACCGACGTCGTCATGGTCGTGACGCGGCCGGACAGCGCCAAAGGCCGTTCGGGGAGGCCTACGCCGCCTCCCGTGAAGGTTGCAGCGACGGAGTGGGGTTTGCAGGTAGTCCAACCTGAGAGCCGTGGAGAACTGGACAGCCTCTTGCAGGACGCGGGGATCGATGTGGGAGTCGTGGTCGCATACGGGCGAATCCTCTCACCTGCAGCGTTGGCCTCGGCGCCTGCGGGCTTCGTGAACGTGCATTTCTCGCTGCTTCCCCGGTGGCGAGGGGCAGCGCCGGTGGAACGAGCGATCCTCGAAGGCGACGAATCGACCGGGGTGACCCTGATGCATCTCGACGAAGGGCTCGACACCGGTCCGGTGATCGCGGGTGTCGAGACGCCGATTGCTCCCGACGAGACCGGGGGATCGTTGACCGGGCGACTCGCCTACCTCGGCGGAATGCTGATCGACGATGCCATGTCGGAGTTACTGGCCGGCAGACTCCATACTGCTCCACAGTTGAGAGCGGGAGTCACCATCGCCAACCGACTCGATCGCTCCGAAGGGAGGATCGACGCGTCATGGACCGTGGCCTATGCAGAGCGAGCTATCCGAGCGTTCAGCCCCCGTCCCGGTGCATGGTTCTCGATCGAGGGCACACGATGCCGCGTCCATCGAGCGTCTTTCTCGGACGAGGGTGTCACCCCAGGAGCCATCGCACCGTTCAATGGGGTCGCGGTGCTCGGCCTCGAAGGAGGCAGCCTCGCCCTCGAATCGGTCCAGCCGGCCGGCAAAGCCGTCATGACCGGAACGGCTTGGCTCAACGGCCGACGCGGTGCGGGCGGCCATATCGATCCGACCTCAGAATGAAACAGGGCGTCGAAACACGGGTTGTCGCGGTCACGCTGCTTCGACGGATTCTCGAGGAAGGCGCCTACTCGAACATCATCATCCGGACGGCGACGCAGGATCTCGAGCGGAGGGACGTCCTGTTCGTTCAACGGCTTCTGTACACAACGATCCGGTACCTGGATCGCATCGATCGAACCATCGATGCGAGGGCCTCGCGTCCGGTTGACGATGACGTGCGAGCCGTTCTGCGGATCGGTGTCGCCGAGATCCTGTTCACGGACGGTGACGCGTACGCTGCGGTCGACAGCGCCGTCGAAGCGGTTCGTATTGGAGGGAGTCCTCGCGCCTCGGGTTTCGTGAACGGCGTGCTCCGGAACATCGCCAGGGACGGAGAGTCCCCGCTTCCAAGCGGAGCAGAGGGAGATGCACTGCGACTCGGTGTTCCACTCTGGCTCTATGAGGACCTCGTGCAAGCGTACGGAGCAGAATCCGCCACCGCGTTTCTCGAAGCGTCGAATCAGCCGACGAGAGTCGGCGTGCGCAGACGGAGCGGCGAAGCGCCAGGCGAGACAATCGCAGGGATCGAAGATGCCTACCTCATCGAGAACGTCGCTGCCGTTCGTGAATCGATCGCATCGGGTGACCTGGTTGTGGCCGATCCCTCGTCGACTGCAGTCGCCGCCGCACTCGATCCCAAGCCGGGGGACAGGGTGCTCGACCTTGCTGCGGCTCCGGGTGGGAAGACGCTTCACCTCTGGGACTTGCTCGGGGGAGAAGGCCTGATCGTGGGAATGGATCGGAACGCCGGACGGGTGGCATCAGGGAGCAGAAGGCTCCTGCGGTTGGGCGCCGACGTACGCTGGGTGATCGGCGACGCGACGAGTCCGCCGTTCGAGCCGGGCAGCTTCGACCGGGTCCTGCTCGATGCTCCTTGCACCGGCTTGGGCACGCTGCGACGGCGTCCAGAGATCCGTCACCGGCTCCGGCCCGAGAGCGCAGCAGAGTCGGGCCGTGTGCAGCGCCAAATGCTCGATGCAGCCGTGTCGCTTCTCCGGCCGGGGGGCCGACTGGTCTACTCCGTTTGCACCGTCACCCCCGAAGAGACGGTCGACGTGGTCGCAGACGTTGACTCCCATGCGCCGGAGGGCATGCCGGGATCAACGATCGCCGGCGGCATTCTGCTCGCTCCGCACGTGACGGGATCAGACGGAATGTTCGTCGCGGTGATCGATCGGTGACCGCTCACCGACCGTTCCGTCTCCTGGAACCGAGAACCGGATACAATCGATTCTCGTGATCAAGCCACCAAGAATCGCCCCGTCCATCCTGGCCGCAGACTTCGGCTATCTCGCCGACGAGATCGCTCGGATCGAAGATCACGTCGATCTGCTGCACGTCGATGTCATGGATGGTCACTTCGTTCCCAACGTGTCGTTGGGGATGCCGGTGATCGCATCGCTCCGAAAGGTGACGAACCTTCCGCTCGATTGCCACCTGATGACGCTGAACCCCGATCACTACCTCGAGCCACTCAAGGAAGCGGGAGCAGACCTGGCGACGGTGCACATCGAGGTCTTCCCGGACCCGAGCGGAGTCGCCGAGATCGCTCGCGATGTCGGCCTCGGATTCGGACTCGTCATCAACCCTCCAACCCCGTTCGAGGCGATCGAACCGTTCATCGAATTGGCCGACATGGTCGTCGTGATGTCGGTACATCCCGGGTTCGGAGGGCAGGCGTTCATCGAAGCCGTTCTGCCGAAATTGGAGAGGATCAGAAATTTCGTTGACTCCGCCGGATTGTCGACCGATATAGAGATCGACGGTGGGATTGACCCGGGCACGATCCGACCCGCGCGTGAAGCGGGGGCCGACGTGTTCGTAGCCGGAACCTCGGTGTTCCGGGCTCCCGACCCGGTGCTCGCCGTCCGAGAACTGAGAAACGCGATCGGCTAGTAGAGGGAATATGGGAGATCGGATCCTTGTCGTTGATGACGACCCGGACATCCTCCAATACGTGAAGATGAACCTCGAGCTCGAGGGCTTCGAGACTGAGACCGCCTCGAACGGAGCCGATGCGCTCAAGGCAGCTTCCGAGAACCCCCCGTCTCTCGTCCTGCTCGACGTGATGATGCCGGGAATGGATGGGCTGACCACGTTGCGACACCTGCGCAATGATCCTCCCACCGCCAGTGTCCCCGTTGTCATGCTCACCGCACGTGCGCTCGCACAGGATCGCGTCAAGGGCCTGGATCTTGGCGCGGACGACTACATCACGAAACCCTTCGCGGTCGAGGAACTCGTCGCCCGTGTGCGCACCGTGATTCGGCGCGCACAGCAGATGCGAGACGTCTCGCCATTGACCGGGCTCCCGGGGAACTTCCGGATCTCGGCGGAACTCGAACGGCGGGTCAGCGAGCAGACGCCGATCGCGGTCGTATACGGCGATCTCGACAACTTCAAGGCCTTCAACGATCACTACGGCTTCATGCGGGGGGACACGGTCATCAAGTTCACTGCCAAAGTCATGGTTGAAGCCGCGGCCTCGTGCGGTGGTGAGGAAGCGTTCGTCGGTCACGTTGGCGGGGATGACTACATCGCCCTGATCGATCCTGAGCTTGTCGACGAGTACTGCACCACGGTGATCCAGGAGTTCGACGACGGCATCCTCGACTTCTACGACACGGTCGACGCTGTTCAGGGATACATCGAAGTCACCGACCGGCGAGGCGAACGGCATGCATTCCCGATCGTCTCGTTCTCGATGGGCGTGGTGACGAACCAGGATCGCGCGATCGCCTCAGAGTGGGAAGCCTCAGCGATCGCTTCCGAAATGAAAGAGTTCGCAAAACGCCAGCCCGGTTCGACCTACTCGGTAGACCGCCGCCAGTAGATCAGTAGATCAGTAGATCAGTAGATCAGTAGATCAGTAGATCAATACTGCTCTACTTGCTACTTGCTACTTGCTACTGCTGTACTCAATCCCGGCTCAGCACGTCCGAACGGCCACTATCCTTTGGGTTGCCCCCTTCAGGGCAGGGTGAAATCCCCGACCGGCGGTGAAAGTCCGCGAACCCGTTCAAGGGTTGACCCGGTGAAACTCCGGGACCGACGGTGACAGTCCGGATGGGAGAAGGAGGGCGTATGACGCGCCGCGTTGAGGACAATCTGTTCCCCGCGCACCGCGCGGATGAGGTGATGCGCCGCGCCATCGGGTTGACCGAGGGCACGATGCCGCATCCGAATCCGCGAGTCGGTGCCATTGTGCTGACCCCGGACGGGGAGGTTGTGGCTGAGCGCGCCCACATCCGTGCGGGCTCCGCCCACGCCGAGGCGGCAGCGCTCGCCGATGCGGGATCTGCAGCCAAGGGATCTACCGTCGTCGTCACCCTCGAACCGTGCGCACACCACGGCAAGACGCCTCCCTGTACTACGGCCCTGATCGACGCGGGCGTTGCGCGGGTGATCGTGGGAACACTCGATCCCGACTCTCGCGTCGCCGGCAATGGGATCGCTCTCTTGGAAGACGCCGGCATCGAAGTCGTCACCGGTGTCGAAGAGGATGCAGTTCGCGCCAACGACCTCGCGTACTACCACCATCGCACCACAGGAAGACCGTTCGTGACGTTGAAGACCGCGTTGACACTCGACGGCCAGGCCGCGGCGGCGGACCACACATCTCGATGGGTCACCGGTCCGGAGGCCAGGGAAGATGGCCATCGACTACGGGCGGAGAGCGATGCCGTCATCGTTGGCGCCGGCACAGTGATCTCAGACAACCCGCGCCTCGACGTACGCATCGACGGATACGAAGGCCCCCAACCCCGGCCCGTCATCGTGGCGGGAAGGCGCCCCATCCCCGCGGACGCTGCGCTCCTCTCTCGAAACCCGCTCGTCTTCACCACGGGATCAGATCAACCAGGCCTCGGCGGCGTCGAACAGGTCGCCGCGCCCGGTCCGGATGGAGTCGACCTCACAGCAGCGATCGAGTATCTGGGGAAGAACGGAGTCGTCGCCGTGCTCATCGAAGGCGGGCCGACGATCGGGGGCGCTGCGCTGAGGGCCGGCCTGGTCGACCGGATCGTCTTCCACTACGGATCGAAACTCGGCATGGGCACGGGCCTACCTGCAGTCACCGGTGTTTTCCAGACGATCACGGATGCCCAAACAGTCACGATCGAGGACGTTGCGATGATCGGGTCCGATATCAGAGTCGAAGCAAAGATCGAAAGAGAGACGTGATGTTCACCGGAATCGTCAGCGAACTCGGCACAATGGCCGCGGTCGAAGATACCGACGGGGGGGCCGTGTTCCATGTGACCGCACCGGTTACATGCGACGGGCTCACCATCGGCGATTCGATCGCAGTCAACGGTGTCTGCCTCACCGCGATCGCCATCGACGGAGACCGGTTCACCGTGGAAGCGATCTCGGAGACGCTTCAGCGCACCAATCTCGGCGATCTGGAGTCTGGCTCCTCGGTGGATCTCGAGCGACCGGTCGAAGCAGCAGGGGGTCGGTTCGATGGGCACGTGGTGCAGGGCCACGTCGACGGTGTGGGCACCATCCAGCGCATCACCAGTGAGGGATCATCGAAGCGATTCCGCGTCACGTCACCACCCTCTCTCGCGCGGTATCTCGTTGAGAAGGGGTCGGTCACCGTTGATGGTGTGAGTTTGACGATCACAGCGGTGTCGAACGTCGCCGACACTGAACCGTGGTTCGAATTCGCCTTGATTCCACACACCCTGGACGTCACGGTGCTCGGCGAGAAGAGCGTCGGGGATCGGGTGAATCTGGAAGCAGACATTCTTGCCAAGTACGTTGAACGATTGATGGAGGCACGGGGATGAACTACGCGCCGATCGAAGAAGCGATCGCTGCGATCGCCAGCGGTGAAATGGTCCTCGTCGTCGATGACGAGAAGCGTGAGAATGAGGGCGATCTGATCGTTGCCGCAGAGAAAGCGACGTCCGAGCACATCGCGTTCATGGTTCGGTACACCAGCGGACTGATCTGTCTGCCGATGATGGGCGAGCGACTCGACGAACTCCAGTTGCCCCTCATGGTCCTCGAGAACACCGATTCGCACAAGACGGCGTTCACCGTGTCGATCGATCTCGCCGAGGGCACGACCACGGGTATCTCGGCATCAGATCGCGCGAAGACAATTCGCGCGGCCGCCGATCCTGCGATGACCGCTATCGATTTCCATCGCCCCGGTCATGTGTTCCCCCTTCGTTACCAACCGGGTGGCGTGCTGGTTCGTCCGGGTCACACCGAGGCAGCTATTGATCTGGCGCGTCTCGCTGGTCTCAACCCGGCGGGTGTGCTCTGCGAAGTTGTCAACGATGACGGGACCATGTCGAGAGGCGAGTCCTTGATGCGATTCGCCGATGAGCACGGGATAGCGATCATCACGATTGAAGATCTGGTTTCGTACCGATGGAGCGAAGAGGCACTTGTGACACGAGAGTCCGAGGCCCTGATACCGACGGACATTGCCGAATTCCGGGCGATCGGATACAGGTCCAGGGACACCGGTTCTGAACACATCGCCCTCGTGCTCGGCGATGTGACCGGCCATCAGAGCGTGCTGACACGACTTCACTCTGTCTGTCTCACTGGTGACGTCTTCGGGAGCCTGCGTTGCGACTGCGGTGTGCAGTTGAAGGAGTCGATGAGGATGATCGCCGAGGCCGGCGAAGGGATCATCGTCTACAACCCCACCCATGAGGGCCGGGGGACCGGTCTGATCGACAAGCTGGCAGCGTATCGGCTCCAGGAGCAGGGATACGACACGGCTGAGGCAAATGAACAGATCGGGCATCCCGTCGACAACCGACACTACGGAGTTGACGCGCAGATCCTCCACGATCTCAAGGTGACAAGCGTGAAGCTCATCACGAACAACCCCGAGAAGATCGACCAACTTCGCATGTATGGCGTTGACGTCGAGGAACGAATCCCGATGTGGGTCGGCGAGAATCCGCACAACAGCTTCTACCTCCAAACGAAGACGGCGAAGCTCGGCCATCTCGGTTCGACGTCATGACCGACGGACTTCGCGGAAGACTCGATGCAGGCGATCTCCGGATCGGTGTGGTGCGTTCTCTGTTCAATCGGCCCGTCACCGAGGGTCTCCTCGACGGCGCTCTCGCTGTTCTCGACGAAGCGGGAGCCACCGACGTCACCGTGGTCGATGTGGAAGGGGCTTTCGAGACACCGCTCGTCGCTCAAACCATGGCGCAGGCCGGCTACGACGCGATCGTGGTCCTCGGCGCCGTCGTCGAAGGCGAGACCGACCACTACGAGCACATCGCCGGCCGGGCCTCGGAAGGCCTGATGCGAGTCATGCTCGATACAGGCGTCCCGGTGAGTTTCGGCATCCTGACCGTTCGCGACCCCTCCCATGCTTTCGCCAGAAGCGCCCCGGACGAACACAACAAGGGCCGAGAAGCAGCTGAGGCTGCGATCAGGACTGCGGATGTGTTGAAGCAAGTATCGAGTAGAGCAGTAGAGCAGTAGAGCAGTAGAGCAGTAGAGCAGTAGAGCAGTAGAGCAGTACTGCTCTACTTGCTACTGATCTACCGGCTGCGCAGACCCGGTTGAACTAGGCGACGCTCTCACCTAATCTGCCAACCACAACTGACAAAGCGGAGGCGTCTGTTTCCCACCCTGTCACCGATCCAGGTGTACCGGGTCGCATTACCAGGCAGCACTCGCGTCGTGCTGCCTTTGTTATGGCACCAGGCGCCTGCTTCGTCAACACGTACGAGCAGGAGGTACTCCGATCAAGGAGCCCAGGGTCAACGAAAAGATCCGAGTCAAAGAGGTTCGCCTCGTCGACCCGAATGGTGGACAGATCGGTATCAAGCCGATCGAGGAAGCACGGTGGCTTGCATCGCAGTTGGAGCTCGACCTCGTGGAGGTTGCTCCAGAGGCCCGGCCACCCGTTGTTCGTCTCATGGATTATGGGAAGTTCAAGTACGAACAGTCCGTGAAGGCGAGAGAAGCCCGAAAGAAGCAGACCCGTACCGTGGTCAAGGAAGTGCAGTTCCGGCCCAAGATCGGAGCAAGCGACTTTGAGGTGAAGCGGAAGAGGGTCGTGCGATTCCTGCAAGAGAACGACAAGGTGAAGGTCACGATGCGGTTCCGGGGGCGTGAGGTCACTCACCCCGAGATCGGCAACGATATTCTCAACCGGTTGCGCGACAGTGTTGCCGACTACGGCGAGATCGAGACCGCGGCAAGGCTTGAAGGACGGCAGATGACGATGGTGCTCGCTCCGGTGCGCTCATCCGAACGGCCAAACGAAGATATCGAAGACGCTGACATCGACGACGCCGTCGATGGAGATGCGGACAAGTAGGAGAGTGGAATCGTGCCGAAGATGAAGACGCACAAAGGTGCTGCGAAACGCTTCAAACGCACCGGGAGTGGGAAGGTTCGAGGCACGAAGGCGTGGCGCGGACACAACCGTCACAAGAAATCAACCTCGCGCTGGCGCCGGGTCAAGGGCAACAAGGTCCTCGACGGCGGCAACGAAAAGCGCATGAACCGCCTGCTGGGCAAATAGGAGTCAAGCAATGGCACGTGTGAAGCGTTCAGTCAACGCGAAGAAGAAGCGCCGCAAATTGATGGACCGCGCCTCCGGGTACGGAGGTGCGAGGAGCCGTCGGTACAGGACCGCTCGCGAGCAGGTGATGCACTCGATGCAGTACGCGCATCGGGATCGCCGGGCACGCAAGGGCCAGTTCCGTCGTCTCTGGATTCAGAGAATCAACGCAGCGGCTCGCCAGAATGGGACGACGTATTCGAGGTTCATGGCAGGGCTCAAGTCCGCCGATCTCGAAGTCGACCGCAAGATGCTCGCTGAGATGGCGGTCAACGACCCGACCGCGTTCTCGGCCCTCGT
>JAMBLK010000082.1 GCA_023336855.1 Actinomycetes bacterium | reverse complement strand
TTCGTTGAGGACGGCCTCTCGGGGCCTGAGAAGATGCGCCTTAATCCGGGATGGTACGGGTGGGACGCTGCCCTTGATGGAATGGCTGAGTTGACGACGGTATGTATCTACGGTCGCAGGGGAGTTGGTGGAACTGACCCTCTTGCTGAGGGTAGTGTCCGCACCACGAGCGATCAGGTCGATGATCTGCAATCTCTTTGGAGCACGCTTGGTGTTGCCGCACCGGTCGTTCTCGTCGGACACTCGGTCGCTGGCTTCAACCTGCGAGTAGCAGCGGATCGCAGCGCCGACGATGTTGCGGGACTTGTGTTCGTCGATGCGAGCACGCCAGGCGCTGAGGAGTTCATGCCGACCCTTCCTCCGCCGGGTGCCTCGGAGTGGCTCGATTTATCGGCTAGCGGACAACAGGTTGCTGCTACCGCCGATGTGGGTGATCTCCCGGTGTACGTCATTACCGGTGGCACGGAGTTCGCCCCCGATTGGTGGGATGCTCTACAAGTAGAACTCGCCGCCATCTCGACGAACTCACAACATGTGACCTTGCCCGAGTCGGGCCACATGGTGCACATGGAGGACCCGCAGGCGATCGTCGATGGCCTCGCCTGGATTCTTCAACAGATCGGGTAGCCAAACCACCCACAGATACAGCAGAAGAGCCCCATATCAGGCACCTATGCACCCATCGACCCGTGGTGAGCCGGACCGTCTATGGGTTGTCTGTCGGGTACCTTCGCGTCATGGTTGCTAGAGATGTTGTGGCAATGGTTGCGGTCACCCTCGATGGATATGTGGCTCGACGCGACGGTTCCGTCGATTATCTGGAGAAGCACCCGATAGCTGAGTTCGACTTCGCCGAATTCGTGGAGACGATCGGTGCGCTGATCATGGGCAGCACCACCTACAAGCAGACGATCGGGTGGGGCTGGGAGTGGGGAGATTTGCCAACCATGGTTCTCACCACCGGATGTCCGCTCGACATTCCCGACGGCGCGAATGTTCAGTTCACTGCTGCCCCGACAGCGGAGGCAATCCGGTCATTCTCAGCGGCGACCCAGAGGCGCCTGTGGGTCTTTGGAGGCGGGAAGGTCATCACCGACGGCCTCATCGGCGGTGCAGTGGATACGCTCGACATCACGGTCATGCCTGAGGCGATCGGGTCCGGTATCCCACTCTTCTCCGAGGCCTATGACGGACCTTTGAAGCTTGAAGAATCGACCGGCTACGACAACGGTGCGGTGCGCCTCATCTACCACACCCAACCCTAAACACCCGATCTTACTCACCCATAACAGCACCTATGCACCCTTTGTGCAGCGAGACGACCGGGAGCTGTTTGAGATGGCCCAGCTCGGGACATGGCACCAAGTAGGGCTCCAAGTGGCCCAGATCAACGCCCCTGAATGAGGGAAACCCTTGTAGGGCAAGGGTTCTAGGAGGGGAGTGGCGGGATCTTCCCTAGACGTTGAAGCGGAAGAAGATCACGTCGCCCTCCTGGACGACGTAGTCGCGGCCCTCGAGGCGCCACTTGCCAGCTTCTTTTGCTCCGAGCTCTCCGCTGTACTCAGCGAAGTCGCTGTAGGCCACGACCTCGGCACGGATGAAACCCTTCTCAAAGTCGGTGTGGATCTCGCCGGCCGCGTTTGGAGCGGTTGCCCCTTGCTTGACCGTCCATGCCCTTGCCTCTTTCGGGCCTGCCGTGAAGAAGGTTCGGAGGCCGAGCAGGTGGTACGCCGCACGGATCACCTTGTTGAGTCCGGGTTCATTGAGCCCATACTCGGCGAGCATCTCAGAGCGATCCTCGTCCTCGAGGAGAGCGAGCTCCGCCTCGAGATTGCCGGAGATCACGACGACATCGGCTCCTTCGTGAGCCGCGTACTCCCGAACTGCGTCGACGTACGGATTCTCTCCGAGACCGTCTTCGGAGACATTCGCAATGTACATCGCCGGCTTGGCCGTCAGGAGGAACAGTTCGCGAACGATGGGACGTTCGGTATCGGAGAATTCCATCGATCGAACCGGCCGACCCTCAGAGAGGTGAGCCTGGAGGCGCTCGAAGACTGCCAACTTCGCGGCGGCATCCTTCTCGCCGGCTCTGGCCTTGCGTTCGGCCTTCTCGATCGCGCGCTCGACGCCATCGAGGTCTGCGAGAGCGAGTTCCGTGTCGATCGTCTCGAGATCCGACACAGGGTTGATCTCGCCGGCGACGTGCACCACGTTGGGGTCGTCGAAGCACCGGACGACCTGAGCGATCGCATCGGTCTCGCGGATGTGATGCAGGAACTGGTTCCCCAGTCCTTCACCCTGGGAAGCGCCCTCCACAAGTCCTGCGATGTCGACGAACTCCATGACCGTCGGGACGATCTCCTCCGGGTGAACGATGTCTGCGATCATCGCCAGTCGTTCATCGGGCACCAACGCGACGCCCACGTTCGGTTCGATCGTGCAGAACGGGTAGTTCTCTGCCTGGATCTCGCCGCGCGTGAGCGCGTTGAACAGCGTCGATTTACCGACGTTGGGGAGACCGACGATGGCGCAGCGAATACCCACGAGGACCTTTCAGAGGAGGAGTCATCAGATTAGGGCAGGGCGGCGTGCATCAGCCGTTGGTTCTTGGTTGCGCCCGATGGCACCCGATGGCCTAACGTTCCCGCTGTGAACACCGATGCCCTCACCACGCTGATCGAGTCGAGCGACCTGGACGGTCTCGTCCGATTCGTCGACGGTCTGGTCACAAGTCGCGACTGGGGTGGCATCGAGGAGATGAAGGATCGCTGTCGCGAAGCCGTTGAGCGTGGGAAACAGGTGTGGGGTCCCGCCGAGTACGCCGAGTACCGACTCGCCCTTGATGCCCCTGCCGACCGAGCGGCGGCCGTGCTCGGTGACGGCAAGGGCCGCTACGGACCGGGACCCCTGTGGGAGGTTGCGGCGTCAAGGCATAGTTGGTGCGAGATGGAGTCGCTCGTCTCGATCCCCACACTTCGAGCGATGATCGGTCATGAGCGGGCCATCCGGGGCGACACGGTCGATCCCGACTCGATCGACTCGCACATCGTTGAGATCCCTCCCGTTCTCCAGCCATGGGAGCCGATCTATCCGGTGGCCGTCTACCGCGCAGATGGAGTGGATTTCCCGGAAGGTGACCGGGTCCCCCTCGAATGGGTCGACCTTCCCGAAGCCGGGAGACAGGTCGATGACGAAGGTCCGGCGGATGCGCTGCTTGCGCTCGTTAGGCCGTGGTGGGACGAGTCCAGCGGCCACGCCGACGCGGTTCAGGTCGAAGGAGATGCCCTGGCCGCGATACGATCGATCGGACCACACCGGGCGCGGATCACAGATGTAACGCTCGGTGAGGCCCTCGCTGCGATGGCATGGACGGGATCGAGCGGTGGGGCGTACGGCAGCCGGCGCGGGACTCCGGTCGGACGATCTCTCGCCTGGTGGGTGTTGGCGACGCTGCTCGGTTACGACGAGATGCCGGATGATCCATCGGATCTCGAGGAGGCAGCCGAACTGCGATGGGTGCTCTGGGATCCGGGAGATGCAGTTGGGGGATGGGCATTGCATCTTGCCGTCGAGGATCCGCAGGACGGCGTGGCATGGGCCATCAGCGCTGTCGACATGGCGTGAGCGCCGAACCTCCGGCCACAGGCGACGAAACACAGCGTACCGTAGGGGTATGACGGGGCATCGCACACGGGGGAGCGGCGGGGAACGATCGCCGCTCGTCGCAGCCATGTTGTCTGCCCTGCTCCCGGGTGCCGGGCAATGGTATGCGGGCTGGCGTGCTCGTGGAATAGCGTTCGTTGCTCCGCTCGCTGCGTCGCTCGTCGCCATCGCTGTCGGGTCGCTCACAGGCGCGATCGGTCCCCGTTCGGTTCTCACGTGGGTCGTCCAACCCGACCTTCTTCGTCTCTCCCTGATCGCCGGCGTCGCGATCCTGATCTGGCACTCCGCAGCGATCATCGACGCACACCTCGTTGCCGGGGGACGGTGGTCGAGTCCCCGACTCGCCCCCGTCGTCATCGTCGGCCTACTGCTCGTGGCTGCGGCGCCGCAACTCGCGGCAGCGGCCTACACAATGCGCGGGATCAGGGTGCTCGAAGAGGTCTTCGTCGCCGAAGAGCCGGCGACGCCGACCACCGTGACCATCCAAGCCCCGGATCGAGAGGCGCTTGTCCCCGACCCGGCATCGATCTGGGACGACCCCGTCGGGTTCGAGTTTGAGCGATCAACGAGGAACCTGCTGTTCCGAAGCGGCGTTGGAGATCCTGAAGCGATCGCCGCGTGGGCCGACATTCTGGCGCCCCCGACCCTCGATGCGCCGTTCCTCCCGTTCGAGGAACGGATCGGAGCCGATCGTCTCACGATCCTGCTCGTCGGCGCAGACGAAGGGCCTGGCCGGGAAGGTCTCCGGACCGATTCGATGATCGTGGCGACCGTCGACGTTGCGTCGGGTGAGGCCGCGCTGTTCGGCCTTCCACGGAATTTCAAGCGCGTACCGCTGCCTCCGCGATTTCGCAGTTCGTTCGTCGAGCTCCAGAAACGGGCCATCACCAGAGAGGCCATCGACGAAGACGAAGACGGCTACCCGGACCACTGGATCGACGAAGACGGTGACGGCATCCCCGACGAGCCCGAGTTCGTGCCGTGTGGATGCTTCCCCGAGATGCTGAACCGTATCCACCAGTACACACAGGATTGGACACGAAGCTACCCGGACACGCCCGACCCCGGATTGGCCGCGTTGAGAGACACGATCGCCTTCCTCATCGACCTCCCGATCGACTACTACTTCATGGTCAACATGGCGGGATTCGTCGACATCATCGACACGATCGGCGGAGTCGATGTGATGGTGAAGGACACGTTCCACGTTGCCGTGTCTGCGCCCTCCGAGGATTCACCGAAAGCTCGGGTCGACGTCGAACCCGGGATGAACCACCTGAACGGCCTCGAGGCACTCGCCTATTCGAGATGGAGAATCGGATCGTCGGACTACTCCCGCATGCAACGGCAGCGTTGCCTCATTCGAGCCGCCACCGATCAAGCCGACCCGCTCAAGCTCGTCCGCTCGTTTCACACGCTCGCCGACGTCGTGGAGCGATCGGTCGTTACCGACATACCGCTGAGTCTGCTGCCCGACCTTGTTGACATCGTGGGGCGGATTGATCTCGACCGCATTGCCACCGTCGGATTCGTTCCTCCGACGTACAACAACGGACGGGCACCCGGCGGCTACCCGATCCCGAACGTGAGCCGTATCAGGTGGAAGGTCGATCAGGTGATCGAAGGGGGAGTGGCCGGACAGAGCACGAGCGGCGAGAGCGAGTGCGGGGCATAGACAGGCGTCGTCGGTCGCCCGACGAAGAAGGCGATCAGGTCAGGTTGGCGCGGGCGGCCTCAGGGTCGTCCACCGTGACGGCGAAGTGGAGTCCCTCCGCGTTCGAGTGGAGGAGGTAGATCGAGTCGATGTTCACGCCTGCATCGGCGAGACGCTGAGCGACTTCCGCGAGTGCTCCCGGCTCGTCCGGTAGGAAGGTGTCGAGCACGGGGCGCTCGTCGAAGTGGAGTCCCGCTTCTTTCAGAACCCGTCGGGTCGCATCCGAGTTGTCAGTCATGAGGCGGAGGAGGCTCTCTCCGTCCGACCCGATCGCCGCGAGGGATTCGATGTGGACCCCGGCGTTTGAGAGACGCCGTGCGAGGGTGGCAAGTTGACCCGGCTGGTTCGCGAGGGTGACGGAGAACTCTTTCATGTGTCCATTGTACGACATGGGACCTCGACCTGCATCGCTATCACGGTGTCGGGTTCGCGGGGTGTCTGGACGAAGCGGATGATCACGGGGAAGAGGAGCGTGGCGACCATCGCCACGACGATGGCGATGACGATCGCGGAGCGAACCAGGCGGCGGCGCCGTATCTGCTCGAGTTCCTCAGGAGTGAGCTCTTCATCCATCGGCTTGATTCTTGCGCATTCCCGTCACTTTGAGAGCATCGAACATGTGTTCGATTACTATGACGTCGTGGCACGATACGCGGAGCTCCATGCTCATACGAACTACAGCTTCCTCGACGGGGCTTCCCATCCTTTCGATCTCGTCGCCCGCGCCGCCGAACTCGGCTACACGGCCCTCGCCGTCACCGATCACGATGGGTTTCGAGGGGCAGCCAAGGTCCACGTTACAGCGCGCGAGATCGGTCTTCCGATCGTCTACGGAACCGAGGTGGGGATGAGGAAGGAGCTGCCGGCCGCCGGCTCCCAGCTCCCAACTCTGACCCCCTCCGCCTTGCCGCTCTCGGCACCTCCCCAAGAGGATGCCCCCCTGCTCGGTCGCTCCGCTCCCTCGCGTCCCCCCGCTTCGCAGGGGGACGCGAGGGAGCGACGGGGGCGGATTCGGCGGATGCATGGAAGCAAGCCGGTTGGTCTTCCACCTTCGGATCATCTGGTCCTCCTTGCTCCCGATCCGGCCGGGTACGCGGCCTTGAGCCGGTTCGTGACCAGAGGCCAGTTCCGGGGTGAAAAGGACCGACCGGCCTACTCATACGACGACCTTGCCATCGCCTCACGTGATGGGAGTCTCATCGCCCTGACCGGATGTCGCAATGGGGCCGTTCCCCGGGCCGCGCAAGCCGGTGATCTGGCAGGTGCGATGACCGCCGCAGCCAGGTTGCGCAAGATCTTCCCCGGTCGGCTCTTCATCGAACTCACCCATCACGGTATGCCGGACGACGACGCCCGCAACGACGTCCTTCTCGAGGTGGCCCGCCGCCTTCATATCCCGTACGTCGCGACCAACAACACCCACTATGCCCATCGTCGCGACGCAGATCTCGCCGAGGTCCTCGCCGCCATCGCAGGACGACGCGACCTCGATACCGCCGATGGGTTTCGACCGGCGACCGATCTCCGGCATCTCCGATCTCCCGATGAGATGGCGGCTCTCTTCCATCGCTACCCCGGTGCGGTCGAGCGATCCTCAGACCTGGCAGCATCCCTGTCCTTCGATCTCGATCTGCTCGCACCGGAACTGCCCGACTACCCGATGCCCGGTGCATTCACAACCGAAGACGAGTACTTGAGACACCTCGTCGACGAGGGCGCTCGCGACGTGTACCCGGGTACGGAGGGAGGGATGGACCCGGCCGCACGCCGGAGGATGGACCACGAACTGTCGGTGATCTCCGAACTGGGTTTCGCGGGGTTCTTCCTCGTCGCGTGGGACATCGTCACGTTCGCACGGTCACAGGACATCTACTGCCAGATCCGCGGATCTGGAGCTGATTCGGCAGTCTGCCGCTGCCTCGGGCTGACCCGCGTCGACCCGATCCGTCTGAACCTCCCATTCGAGCGGTTCCTCTCCTCCGAACGCGGTCGGCCACCGGACATCGACATCGACTTCGAAGCCGAACGTCGTGAGGAGGTCATCCAGTACTGCTACCGACGGTACGGGCGGGAGCGGGCAGCGATGGTTGCCAACGTCATCACCTACCGTGCGCGATCGGTGCTCCAGGACGTCGGCAAGGCGTT
>JAMBLK010000081.1 GCA_023336855.1 Actinomycetes bacterium | reverse complement strand
GAGAAGAAGGACAGGGCCTCCGTCTGAGTAACTGCAACTAACCAGTCTGGAGTTCCTCGAGCGTTGGACACGGATCGATGTTGTAGGTCGAGCACTCGGTGTCGGTGAAAGTTCTGCTGAGCCTGCTCTTGGATTCTCGGATTAGCTCATCGATGTCGAGAGTGAGCACCTCAACGGGTCCGAACGCCGTTGTTATGAGCAGGTGACGATCGTTGTCGATGAATTCGACATTCGTGACATCCGTGTCCGGCAAAGGGTAGGTCTCGAGGATGGTTCCGGTCTCGATGTCGACGATGTGAATCAATCCAATATTTGTGGCCAGTGCGACGATACGACCGTCGCTGCTGATCGTCATGTCGCGGCTCTGTCCTCTCCCCGTTGAGATGTCTCGCTGTTCCCAAGTGCCGGTGTCGAAAATGCGCAGCTGTCCTCGATGCGCCTGCGCAGTGATGAGCTGTGATCCATCAGGCGTATACCGCATCGCCCAAGATGGGCGCCCTGGATGCGTCACCATCGCGACCTCCGACCAATCTGACGTGTCGAACGTCCATGTTCCCGCTTTGCCCGACGCGGACAGCATCGATCCATCTGGGTTGAACTGCACCGAAGAGAAGGGGTACGCGCCGAGCTGTTCGGTCAGGAACACGACATCGCCGGTCGCCGCATCCCATACGATCACGCGCTGTGCACGCCCAGCCGTGGCGGCTAGCCACCTACCGTTGGGCGACCAATGGAGATCGGTCACATCGGCGGCGAAGATGTCTCCGCCAAATGAGCAGTCTTCGGAGTCTCCGGTCCAAAACAGGCCGGAAGGCTCCCACTCACAATTGCCCTGCATTGCCGTTGATTCGAGCGGAGACTGCAGATCATGGATCTTCACCGACCCGAGGCCAACTCCCGATTCTGTGACTGATTGCACCGCTAGTCGTGAGCCGTCCGGCGAGAGGCGCACGACCTTCCCTCCGGCGTTTTCGATCCTCGCGAGTTCTTGTCCGTCGGTTGTATCGAAGACAATCGCAACGCCTGGCGTCACCCTGGTCATTACAGATACGCCACCGTCAAAGAGAGTTGACTTCTCCTTGGGATACACGAGCACGGTCGCTCGATCCCCGACAACGTGCAGGCTCGCGTCCGCGTAGTAGCCGTCTTGGAGGGAGATACGGCTTATGCCACGAGGCGTGTGCAAGTCCCAGACTCGCATGGCACCGTCCGCACCGCCAGTTGACACGAGGTCACCTGCGGCATTGGAACCCGCTGAAACCCAACCCGTGTGGCCGCGGAGGGTCGCAATCAGCCTTCCCGATCGTGCGTCGTGGACCCTGGCTGTTCCGTCGTTACATCCGATGAACGCGGTTGTCTCCGAGTCATTGAATTTCGTCACGAAACAGGGTGGGAGCCAGCCATCCTGCTTGAACTCGTTGGGATAGAAGCGCCAGAGGTGTTCCCCGGTAGCGGCATCGATGATGGTCTCAGCCCCAATGACGAAATTGCCCTTAGGGCTGATGGGCGGCCAGTCAGTCGAAGCTTCAATAACATCCCGCACTTCGCCTGTGAGCAGGTTGCGCTGGGCGATCTCGGAGTGCTGGTTCCACTCAACAAGCCAGCCGTTTGGTGTTACGAAGACAGCGTCGAGGTCGGTAGGAATGGGCTGCGGGTCCGATGTGCGCGCTCCAGTTTCGGCGTCGACTAGCCACCAATGCAACCCCTCGACGTTCTCGCACTCACCAGACTCGATCCAAACACCGTCAGGATCAATCCAGAGCAGGTCGGTGAAGCGCTGGTCCGGACCCATTTCGCTCTTGCAAAGCGAGTCTGTGCCATCCAGAATCCGCTGCAACTCTCCGGTCCGAGCGTCATAGAACCGTACGCCTCTCGCGAGATTCGTCTCAGGAGGAGGCCCTAAGGTTGAGTCGTTGAAGCCCTGCCAGAACCCGATGACCGCGAGTTGCGTACCATCCACCGTGAAGTGGGAGATGCTGCCGTAATTCTCCGGAAGCCGCCCATGCCAGAGTCTCCGCGGTTCCGAACCCGAAACGTCCCAGACCTCGAAGTCCTCGTGGGATCCATTGACAGCAACGAGAGTGCCGTCGGGGCTCATGTCGGTCCAAGCCATCCACAGCCGAGAGTGATCCCAGGTCCACGACGCGACCGTCCTGTGCTCAGCGAGGCTGGCCCTGATTGCCTTCCGCCCTTCGAAGTCGAGTTCTGCGGTCCGGGCTGATTCGATCGAGAGGAGAAGACTGAGTTCCGGATCTTCGCTGAGTACACCGATTGCAGCTGCTGCCAAGGCGCGGGACTGTGCGAGAGTCGCCTTGTCGTTCGCGTCTTCTTGTGCAAAGAGAGCCGCTCCGGCGAGAGCAAGCGCGATGATCGCAGCAATGCCGAAGCCGGACATGACGAGTCGGCGGGTGCGGCTACGTTTGGTGCGTCGCTCTTCTTCGGCGGTGCGACTGGCCGCGAGGAACTCCTCTTCTGCGGTGGTGAGCGTGAGTTCGGTGCCCGTCGTCCAGTCTTCGTGTTGGTCGAGACGTCCTCCGGTCAACAGGTACGTGTCGGTGCGTTCTGCGGCTTCCCAGTCGGCTACGGCGACAGCCAGACGGGATCGGAGGAGGAGATCCTCTCGGTGCTCGTCAATCCAGCCGGCGAACCGTGGCCACTCGATGAGGATCGCCTCGTGGGCCACTTCGACGGTCGGGCCTCTCGTAACGGGATCACGATCGAACGTCAGGAGCCGATGGTGGCCGAAGGCGTCGAGCATGTCGCTCAGCACCAGACCGGTGAATCCAAGACGTTCGAGTTCCGTCAAGCGCACACGTCTACGCGTGTCTCGTCCGGCTTCGGTGACGTTGACGAGACGCAGGAACGTTTCACGTGCCGCTTCCTGACCCTCAGTGTCGAGATCGGCGTAGGTCGTCTCGGCTCGCCGGCCCAGGGCCCCGAGGACACCACCCGATGTCTCATAGGCAGCGAGCGTCAGCAGATCTGTATTCCGTTGAGCGAACAGTTCGGTAAGAGAGAACTCCAGGAGGGGCAGCGCACCCGGCTGGTGCTTGACATCGCTGATGATGCGCTCGACAAGGCCAGGCTCGAAAGCTACTCCGACGCTCTCAGCAGGTTCTGTGACAATGGCGTGTAGCCCTTCGTCCGATGGTGCGGCGATTGGGATCGTTCCGGCGCGGAGCGCATCGCCGAGGGCAGCGAAACGAAGTGGACGATCGAAGAAGTCGGCACGCATCGTGATGACGATCCGAACGTTCGACCGTTCGTCCCCAATGGTCTCGGCAACCATCGCGAGGAACGCGTCCCGCTCCTCACCCTGTCCCAGCGTGAACAGCTCCTCGAACTGATCAACGACCAGCAGAACAGTCTCGCCTTCCGGCACATACCGCTTCACCGACCGCACGAGGCCTCGAGCATCACGGCGCAGGTCCTCTTCGAGATCGGCAGGCATCTCGACTGCCACACGCATCAGGGCCGATGCAAGCTCTTCATACGGATAGGCACCAGGCAGCATGCCCGTGATGAGCCACCCATCCGAACCCGGGATCGCACCCGAACGCAACGCAGGGATCATCCCCGCCCTCACCACCGACGACTTGCCGATCCCCGATGGCCCGATCACCGCGATCAAGGAGTGATCGGCGAGCGTATTGACGATCTCTTCGATCTCGGCATCCCTACCGTGGAAGTCTCCGGCATCGTGCTCTCCGAACGCGGTGAGACCTTTGTAGGGATTCCGTGTTGGCGTGAACCCAACGACCCGCGCAGATGCATCCTCGGTGCCCATCGCCTCTCCCCACGCCACCATGAACGAGTCCACATCGGCGAAACCGTCACCGCTCGTTGTGCGCTCCAACACACCGCTGACAGCGTCGTCAATCGAGTCGCCCAGACACTGCTCCAACAACGCCGCGAGCGCCTGCACGTCCTGGTCAACGCTCCCCGCGCCATTCCGTGCCACATCGCTGGCGATCCCGAAGTCCGACAGATAGGCGCCGCCCTCATCATCGAGGAGCACATTCGAGGGTTTGATGTCCCGGTGCACGACACCACGCCGGTGAGCGAACGCAAGAGCGGGCCCAATATCCGCAAGGAGAGCCTGGGCTTCAGAGACTGTCAGACTCCCACCGGCAAGCCGGTCCCTCAGTGTTCCTCCGCCGAGCCAGCGCAACACGAGGAACGCCCCATCCGGGTTCCTCCAGTAGTCGTGAAGCGGGACGATGTGGGGATGCTCCAGTCGTGCCACAAGCTGGGCTTCGACTTCGAAGCGCCGGATGAACTGCGGGTCGTTCGCGTACTCCGGTCTGATGATCTTGATCGCGACCTCCCGCCCGACGGACGGTTGATACGCCCGGCGTACAACACCGAATGCTCCTGATCCGACCTCTTCGCGCAGTTCGTAGCCGGGAAGACCACGAGTCGTGATCGGGAGCGGAAGAGGGAGCATCTCCGTGCGCAGCGGCGGGAAGTCGCTCGTGAGGCCGTCGACGATGATCTGATAGACGGGCCTGGCCTGACCCGAATTGTCCACGTCATGCTGGCCGAGAGATCGAACCACCCAGCCGGCTCCGCCGGACTCTGAGAGCGCATGGTTGGCCTCGGTGGACAGAAGGACCTGCCCCCCGTGTGCCGCAGCGATGAGTTGGGCAGCCCTCGTGACCGGCGGCCCTTCCACTGTTTCGTCCTGAGAGACCTGCACCTCGCCCACGCCGATCGCCATCCGCATCGGTTCGCCCGTCTCGGCAAGACTCTGCTGGATCGTCGCAGCAGCGCTGACGGCCCCTTCCACGTCGTCGAACAACGCGTAGATCGCTGATCCCCGGTGAGCGAACAACCCTCCGTCGTTGTCAGCGGCGCCGGCCCATAGAGCGTCTGCCTGGTGAGTGATGACTGTGTCGCGGTCGGCAGGACTCAGTTCCGAGAGCAGACGAGGATCCGCGACATCTGCCACGAGGATCGAGGCCTGTTTCACGGTGGGACCGCTGTCGAATCCGAGGGCTGGGTCCTGGTCGAGGATGCGTTGCTCCAGATCGCGCAGGTCCGGCGATGGATCAAGCCCCATCTCGTCAACGAGATAATTGCGCGTCTTCTCGTAAGCGCGCAGGGCCTCGGCCTGGCGCCCACACCGGTACAGCGCCAGCATGTGCTGAGCACGGAATCGCTCGCGAAGTGGGTGTTCTTCAGTGAGCGACTCGAGCTCGGCGATCAACTGACGGTGCTGGCCGAGGGTTAGATCCGCATCGACGCGGTGTTCGATTGCCGACATGCGAAGCTCACCGAGCCGTGTCCGCTCTGCGGCGAGTTCATCGAAGCCGTCAACGTCGGCATAGGGGTGACCGCGCCACAGGGCCAGCGCGTCCCTGAGCGCTTGCGAGGCGCGTTCGGGGTCATCGAGACCCGAAGCCTTCGAGAGAGCATCTTCGAACAGGAGCGAATCCACGTCAGACCGGGCGGCGTTCAGAATGTAGCCCGATCCCGTGGCTTCGATGATCTCCCCGAGTTCACGCCGCAGGTTCGACACGTAGGTCTGAATGGATCGGCGTGCGCCCTGGGTTGACTCGTCGCCGTAGACCCCGTCGACGAGGAAGTCCGTCGACACGGCACTTCCGGCACGAGAGATCAGGAGGGCCAGCACCGTTCGCTGTTTCGGCCCTCCCAGAGACAGTCGCCGCCGCTTCTCGGATGCCTCCACAGGTCCGAGAACCCCGAATTGCATGGCCGCACCATAATCGTCGTGTCCCGATGATGCAGCCGTGAATGCTGCTGCGTCTGCTGGCATACCCCCACTCTGCACTTCTCGTGTCAAAGGGACGTCAAAGAGGATCTCCATGCACACCACATTGAACCGCCCTGGGATTCTTGGAGGCTCTCAACGAACCCAGAGCGATTCAGGTCCATAAGTCAGGGTATGGGTGGTCAGCGCGTGGCTTTGACAATCCCTTAACACCGGTTTCGTAGGTTGAGGCCAATTGGCGATGCTCTGAAGGGAGCAGAAGGGGATGAGTGGATGCGTAAGGCAGCCATTGTGTTCGCAGTATTGGCAATAATGATGATTCCGGTCGCGGCGTTGGCTACGCCGCCTGAGGTTGTTGACGAGGGGGAATTCGATTACAGCTTCCTCAATGACGAGATGACTGCCGAGTGTGGCTTTGATGTCTACACCGCTGCCGAGGGCAGCTACAAGGTGACCGAGTTCTCCAACAAGGACGGCGATCCGGTGCGCATGCGTATTCACGAAACCGGCAAGGTTCTCTGGACCAGCGCCGATGGCGAAGCCTGGGAGAACTACGCGGTCAATGTTGATATTGATCTCGCTACTGGCATAGAGACTCTCAAGGGCAACGTCTGGAATCTCCACGCAGGTGCCGGTGGGATTCTGGTCAACGACTCGGGACGAATCATCTTGGCCCCCGACGGCGAGGGCGGTTACGAAAGCGCACTCACCATCAACGGACCACACCAGGCGTGGTACGAGGAATTCGACGCCATGTGTGAAGCACTGTCGTAGGCCGAATCGAAAGCACTACCCGATAAGGAGCAACGCGACGCTCCACTAAACGGACCAGCCGATGAGCTTGAACCCGCCACACGACGGGGATAAGGCCATCGGCTGGTCTCATGAGCTCCCTCTCGGCAGCTCAACTGCAACACGCTCCCGGCGTACCGAATCTCACCTGATGGTGCATATCAGGGGCATTACGCACGGCAGGCGGGCGCCCTAGTTGGAGCGGGAGAGAGCGTACATCCCGATGCTGCCCGCGACGGCTGCATTCAGGCTCTCGGTCTTCCCCGACATCGGAATCGTCATCATCTGATCGCAACGCTGAATCATCGCAGAGGGGAGACCGTGGGACTCGCTGCCGATCAGCAGAGCGATGGGTGTCTCCGACACAATCTCCGCGGGCGCGCGGCCGCCGGCCACGACGGTCGCAACGGTCGTGAAGCCGAGCGATGTGATCTCTGCGAGATCGGTGATCCGCCCGGGGTTCCGGGCGAAGTGCGCTCCCGCTGCAGATCTGACCACCTTCGGGTTCCACGGGTCCGCTCCTCCGAGGAGAGCGACCTGCCAGCCGAAGGTTGCGGCGCTGCGGATCAGTGTTCCCAGATTGCCGGGGTCGGCGATGTCGACGAGCACGACCAGTCGCTCGATGCTGAGCGCCTGAGACTCGGGGATCTTCACAACGGCGACCGGATCCTGTGGCTCAACGGTCGTAGCGACCGCCTCAAGGACGATCCGACTCACCTCGACCACGTCGGCTCCAGCAGAATCACATCGATCGACGACCGGTCCGCCGTCGACGGTGTAGACCTCGACCGGTACGACGCCGGCATCGAGGGCTGCCTCGATGAGTTTCGG
>JAMBLK010000080.1 GCA_023336855.1 Actinomycetes bacterium | reverse complement strand
CTCGTGCTCTCCGCCTGCACCGGCAGTGGAACATCCTCGGACGCGGAAAATGGATCCACGCTCGAGCCGACCACTCCGTCTCCGACGACCACTGTGCCGGGCGACGAAGTGGCAACAACAGCACCCGATACGACGTCTTCGACGATCGTCACCGGAAACGCCAGATTCGTGATCGGAAGTGTGGTCTTCGGGGAGAGTGGAACGATCGAGATCGGGAATCTCGGGCCCGATGCTGGTGATCTCACGGGGTTCTGGATCGCCATTCATCCGTTCTACCTGGAGATTCCCTCGACGATCATCGCACCGGGTAAGGCGATCATCGTGAGCATCGCCGAGGAGGCAGATACGGAACTCGTGATCCCTGCCGCCGGCCTCCTGCCGGCGCTGAAGAGCGGTTCCGGCGAAATCGGTCTCTATTCGAGCGGCGGCTTCGGTGATCCCGATGCCATGGTCGACTATGTGGAGTGGGGGTCAACCGGTCACGTTCGCTCGAGTGTTGCGATCGCAGCCGGTCTCTGGCCGGAGAATCAGGCGATCGTCATCGACGGAACCGCCTCGGGGCTTACGGCCGATGACCGATCGGAACCGGGACCGCAGGGCTGGACGCCGACTCCGTAGCGACTACGCAGGCTCGCCCGGCGTCTTGTCGATCTTGTCGTCTGCAGCGGCTCCGAACACGACGCCGATCAGCGCGCCACCGGATTGGGTGTCACCGATACGGAATGATCCTCCGTATCGCTCGGCCGTCTTGGCCACGATATCGAGTCCAAGTCCGGTCGATCCGCTGGTGCTCTCCCCTCGACGTACGACACCGAGGCCGTCAAAGCCCGGTCCAGCGTCCTCGACCACGAGCTCGGTCCGGCTGTCACCGAGAGTCCTGACCCGGATCTGATAGCCCGCGCCTTGCGGCGTGTGTGCGAACACGTTCTCGATCAGCACGTCGACCAGCGCGCCCAGCTCATGTGCCGGGACCGAGACGAGATGCTCTCCCGGTTCCACGATCACCGACGTCGCCCGCCCTTGCTCGTCGGCGAGGATCTGCCAGAACGCGGACCGGTGGGTGACGATCTCGCCGAGATCGGACGTCGAGATCGGCTGGGCGTAGCTCGAGCGCCCACGTGCCTCTGCGATCATCGAATCGACAGCCGTCTCCATGCGCCCCACGTCTGCGAGCAGCGCATCGGAGTCCTCTCGATCAGATACAGTCTCAGCCTGCAACCGCAGGGCCGTCAACGGCGTCCGCAGGCGGTGAGACAGGTCGGCCACGGATTCTCGCTCTGCCTCCAAGAGATCACCGAGTCGCCCGGCGAGGAAGTTGAAGGCCTCTCCGACCTCTGCGATCTCTGCCGGACCGGCCGGTTGGACGCGGGTGTCCAGATCACCGTCACCAAGGCGGTGCGCGGCACTCGACAGGTCCGTCACGGGTCGGACAATCGATTGGCCAAGCCGGTCGGCAGCGATCATCGCTACGAGAATCAGGAACAAGCCGAGGGCGCCGAGCATCAACCATGCAGTCAGGACACCTTGAGTGAGCTCCTCGTCGGACACGAAAGTCCGGACCACGACCGTGTCTTCGTTCGTCGGCGAGTCGGCGACGAGAACCGGGACGAGGACCTCGGCACCGCCGGGGATCCGTGCCGTGAAAGCCGCTCCTGCCTGAGCGCTCTCTACGTTTGCCGAGATCTCGGTCGATGTGCCTACCACCGTCCCATCCGGGAAGATCACCGACGTCCCTTCCGGTTCTCCGAACGCGTCGATGACGGCCGTCGCCAGGTCCGGGGTCACTCCGGGGCCACTCTCGGATGATCCTGCAACTGCCAGCGAGGCGGCGATCGACTGAGAGAATCGCTCCCCCCTGGTAAGCGCCCGATTCTCGGCCTGGTTCCGAACAAGGATTCCGAGCGGGATGAGAAATGCGATGACGACCAGCGAGGAGACGGCGAGCGAGAGAAGGGCCAGACGGCGTCTCAAAACGGTTCCACGAGTTTGATGCCGACACCGTGGACGGTCTGGAGGTAGCAGCTCTCGGCAGCGGACTCACCGAGCTTCTTCCGAAGCCACGAGAGATGCACGTCAACGGTCTTGTCGCTTCCCCCCCAAGGCTGCCGCCACACCTCGGCCAACAACTGTCTCTTCGACACCACCTCACCAGATCGCTCGGCCAGGTACGCCAATAGATCGAACTCCTTAGGACTCAAATGGATCGCATCGCCATCGAGCGTTACTTCCCTGGCAGCGACATCAACGACAAGCGCGCCGACGACGATTCGTTCCTCTCGTTGCCCCCCACTCGTACGCCGGAGTACGGCTCGCACTCTGGCCTCGAGCTGCTCGACGGAGAACGGTTTCACAAGGTGATCGTCGGCACCGAGGTCGAGAGTGCGCACGACGTCCCGGTCCTCACCACGGGCGGTCGCCACGATGACGGGGACATCGGTGACGGCCCTGATCATCTTCAGCAACTCCATCCCGTCGAGATCTGGGAGTCCGAGATCGAGGATGACAAGGTCGGGTGAGGTGTCCACGATCGTCCGAAGACCATCGAGAGCGGTCGCGGAGGCCCTGACTTCGTATCCGCGCTCGGACAGTACTCTCGTAACGAGCGCCCGGATGCGTTGTTCGTCCTCGATGATGACGATCGATGCCACGCCATACTGTCCCACGCCGGGCCAGCCTTAGCAATTCCTTAACCTCTTGTTGTGAACGTCGAAAGCGGGGTTCGTGCATGATGAACACAATGCGGCAGAGACTCCTCCTGGTCGCCGGCTGGATCGTTGCAGTTGTCGGAGCAGGAATTGTGGCCTCGGGCGCAGTCGCCGTGGCTGGTGGACAGGTTCTTGATCGCCCACTTCGCCCGTTGACTGCTGCCGAAGTTGCAGCCCTCCCTGTCGACGAAACGACGGTGGTCCTCGATTTCGACGAGCCCCATGCCTCCGGCGGCTCCGAATCAGTCACGAGGATCACCATCGTGGGGAGCGGTACCGCTGGTCCGACAGGACCCAGCGATCCGCCCGGCCCAGGGGGAGCGTCCGCAGATCATCCTGCTACGGCTGCCGACGAGTCGCTCGATCCGAGCGAGGCAGCCGGAGCCGACATTGACGTCCTCCCGGTATCTGGTGCGCTCTCCGACTCCGCTGTGTCACACATGGCTGGAGGTTCGGCTTCGTTCGCCAATGTGGACGGCGAGTTACGGGTCCTCTGGGCAACACCGCGACCGGGCTACGTCGTTGGCCTTCGCTTCGACGGACCGACGGCGCTGGTGCTGACCTTCACCAGCACACGCAGCCTGTCAACGATTGCCGTCGCCCTCGGCGACCTCGGAATCCTGATCGATTCATCTGAGACCCGAAGGT
>JAMBLK010000079.1 GCA_023336855.1 Actinomycetes bacterium | reverse complement strand
GCTTGCCGTTCGTTGAGTTCGTCGAAGACCGAGACCGGCATGTAGATCTCGCCACGTACCTCGACGACGGCGGGAGCATCACCCATCAGCATGAAGGGCACGTTGTCGATCGTTCGAACGTTCGCCGTGATGTCTTCACCCGTGATGCCGTCGCCACGCGTGGCAGCTCGAACCAGACGGCCCTCCTCATAGGTGAGCGAGATCGCGAGGCCATCGATCTTCAGCTCACATGAATACGCGCTCGGTTCGCGATCGAGAAGGCGAACCAGACGAGCGCGCCATGCTTCGAGATCCTCGAGGCTCTCCACGTTGTCGAGCGAGAACATGCGCTCCCGATGCGTGACCGGAGCGAACGCGTCCGATACCGGGCCGCCGACCTGCTGCGTCGGCGAGTCGGCAGCGGCGACTTCGTGGTGAGCGGCTTCGAGAGCCTGTAGCTCACGGAACATCTCGTCGAACTCGATGTCGGAGATCTCGGGTTCGTCGAGGACGTGATAGAGGTAGTTGTGCTCTCTCAGAGAAGCGCGCAACTCCGCTGCTCTTGCCGCCGGATCAACCATCGACCACCTCCGCGACTTCCCGCAGTCGGTCCATCACGACACCGGCTCCTCCGACGGTCATGCCGGCCAAACCACAGGCCGGAGTCACGATGGAATTCGTTGTCAACGCCCCGACCGGGGCACCTTCGAGGACAAGTCGGGTCACAGCCGTACCGTACCGGGAGCGGATCCGCTCGAGGTCGATTGGAGCTGGGTCGGTGGGCACCATGCCCCACATGATGCCGGTTCCCTGTGACACGATCTCGGCGATCGTGTCTGTTGCCTCCAGAAACCCGTCTCCCAGGCCGGCCAGATCCCACGAGAGCCATGCCGGCTCGAGGCCCGCGACCATTCTCCAGTCGGTGTCTCCGCAGACGTGGATCCCGATGGGGATTGGCGTTTCCGCGAAGATTCGGGAGATCGCCTCGGCGGCCTCCTCGATGGGTACCGGCCCTTCCGGGCGTCCCGGCGCGAACGTGACGAGTGCCGGTTCGTCCATCACCGCAACGATCTCGACACCCGGATGCGCCGCTCGGATCATGCCGACGTGAGCCAGGAGTCGTTCGGACAGGCCCTCCACGACACACTCCCAGAGTCCCTCTCCGGGGCAGCCGGCTGCGAGGAGCGCAAGCCAGAGCGTGACCGGGCCGGTGAACTGGGTCTTGATCTCGGGCCCACCGAAGAGATCGAGCATCGCTGCGGCTCCTCCAAACGGTTCGGAGTCTGCCCGGGTCGGCTCCCCGAATCGGAGTCCGATCCCGTCGTTGGATCCTCCTGCGCCACACAGACCGTCTCCCCATTGGCGCAGCATCCCCTCGGACGGATCGACGTTCGGCAACTGGGGCAGGTACGGAAGATCGGTAGTTGAGAACACGAACGCCGCGGCGTCGGCACGGTCGTCGTGGGGAAGGCTCCCGACACCGGTGATCCTCATCCTCTGATCACCTCTTCGATCGTTCCTCCTCCCAGGACTCGGTCCCCGTCGTAGAAGACGGCGGCCTGACCGGGGGCGGGGGCGGGCTGACGTTCGCCGAACCGCACGGTCCACCGGTCACCCAGCGGCTGCAATGTGGCGGCGATCGCCGGTGTCCGGTATCGAATCTTCACGGACACGTTCGGATCGTCTGGTGGTGTTCCGGAGACGAACGACAGGCCGCTGACCACGCAGCCGTCCGCCAGCATCTCGTCGTACGTCCCAACGACGACCCGGCGCTCGTCGGGCTGAACGTCGACGACGTACCGGGCTTCTCCGACCGCGATCCCGAGGCCACGACGCTGCCCGATCGTGAATCCTGTGATCCCGTCGTGCTCGCCGAGGACCGTTCCTGCCGTGTCGACGACCGGCCCGGGGAGCGCCGTCTCCGGCAGTTGTTGTGCGAGGAAGTCGCGGTAGTCGCCGGAGGCCACGAAGCAGATGTCCTGGCTGTCTGGTTTCGAGGCCGTTCTCAGGCCCATGGCCGCGGCGCGCTTGCGAACCTCGACCTTCGTCATCTCCCCCACCGGGAGCCGGATCCGCGACAGCTCTTCTTGGCCGAGCATGTGCAGGACGTAGGATTGGTCCTTGGTGCCGTCGACCGCACGGAGCAGGTGCCAGCCGGTCTCGTCATGACTGATCCGGGCGTGATGTCCCGTGACGAGCACATCGGCATCGAGTTCGGTGGTTCGCTCCAGGAGCGCTGAGAATCGAACGGTGCGGTTGCACTCGATACAAGGATTCGGTGTCCGACCGGCGAGATAGGCGGTGCCGAAGGGCTCGACAACGGCGGCTGTGAACTCCTCGACGTAGTCGAGGACGTAGTAGGGGATGTCGAGCTGTGCAGCCACCCGCCGTGCGTCCTCTGCATCCGAGACCGTGCAGCATCCAGCGGTCGGCATCTCTCCCCCCGCTCCGACCCACTGTTTGAGTGTGACACCGACGACGTCGTATCCGGCTTCGATCATGAGAGCAGCGGCGACCGAGGAGTCAACACCTCCAGACATCGCGACGAGCGCCCTCATGACAGGTCCTCGACGACGCCGGTGACGATCCGAGCTGCTTTGGCTCCCGTCTCAGCATCATCGTCGCGGCCGAAGCTGAAGCGGACCGACTCGGAAGCCGCCGTATTGCCGACGCCCATCGCTGCGAGGACATGACTCTCCTGGATGGCGCCGCTGTGGCATGCGGCACCGGCCGCCGCTGCCACCCCGGCGAAGTCGAGGCGGACGAGGAGTGTCTCGGCCGGAATCCCCGGGAATCGGAGATGGGCGTGGGAGACGAGTCGATCGGCGTCGTCTGTCGTGACTTCGACGTTGACGTTGGATCGGAGATCGTGCTCGAAACGATCTCGCGCCGCCCCAACCCGCTCTCGATAGTTGGAACGACCCGCGACCGTGGACTCGACAGCGACGGCAAGTCCAACGATCGCTGCGACGTTGTGGGTGCCGGACCGTCGGCCGAGTTCCTGACCTCCCCCGTAGATCACCGGTTCGAGTTGGATGCCGCTGCGAACATGGAGGAAGCCGACACCCTGGGGCCCACCGATCTTGTGCCCCGATACGGAGACGAGGTCCGTCCCGTCGCGGCTCACGTCGACAGGGAGGGATCCGAACGCTTGGACCGCGTCCGTGTGGATGAGCGTCCGATCGTTGGAGGATCGTACGAGGCGAGCAACCTCGGCCACGGACTGAATGACACCCGTCTCGTTGTTGGCGGTCATCACCGACACGACGGCGGTGCCATCACCGACCGCGTTCGCGACAGCGTCCGGTGCTACACGGCCCTCACCGTCGACGGGGAGGATCGTTACCTCATAGCCGATGCGACTCAGGAACCGGGCCGATTCGAGCACCGCGGGATGCTCGACGGCGGTGGTGACGACGCCACCCGGTCCAGCCATCGCGGCGCCGATCACTGCCAGATTGTCTGCTTCGGTTCCGCCTCCGGTGAAGACGATCTCCAGGGGGTTCGCCGCTCCGATCGATGCGGCGATTCGTTCACGCGCTTCCTCGATGCTGTTCTTCGCCCGTCGCGCCGTCGCATGAATGCCCGAAGGATTTCCGAACCGGTCGCCGAGGTACGGTGCCATCGCTTCGACGACCTCAGGTCGTATGGGGGTCGTTGCGGCGTGGTCGAGATACAACATGGGTTCCAAGTCTGCCTCAATCCGCGCCGCTGCGATGGAAATCTCAGCCTTCAGTGTCGGCGAGTCCGTCGATGAACGCCATCACTGCAGATTCGTACCGGGAGTTGTCGACGTTCCAGAGATCGCCGTGGCCACCCTGTTCGAAGCGAAGGAACTGCACGAGGTCCGGTCTGGCTGCGGCGAAGGCCTCAGTGATCTCAATCGGGATCACTTCATCTCGAGCACCGTGGAGAGCCAGGATCGGGACATCGAATTGGTCGGCCCGAGCGACCTGGTCGAGTTCGCTCCACTCCATCCCGAACCGGATTCTCGCAAGCTGCTGACCGAGTTCATCGACGAATCGTGCCACAGGACCGGAGCCGAAGTCCATGGTTCCCTCGAGATCGAGCGCCGGCGAGTCGAACACCACGCCGAGAACGTTCCCGACTCGATCCGATTTATGGAGGAACATCGAGACCACCTCGGCGCCGAGATCATGGCCGACAAGGAAGTAGTCGCGGGCGCCTTCCCTCTCGGCCAGACGCACCGCTGCGTCGAGATCTCGCCACTCGGTGAGCCCCCACGATCGCAATCCCGACGGATCCGCCGGGGC
>JAMBLK010000078.1 GCA_023336855.1 Actinomycetes bacterium | reverse complement strand
CGCCTATGACAGAAAACCCTTCTACGGACAGAATTCCTCAAGAAATTCGAGATTCTCTCCTGGAAGTCGCTATCACCTCGAGACCGGCCTGGTCGTCTGTCGGCGAGGGTCGGCCTACTGTCTGCCCATGGCTGAACCCACGACCGAAGAGCGCAGGAACGCCCGTGTCATTCTGAACAGGCTGAAGAAGCGGTACCCGGAGATCTCGACCGCGCTCGACTATGTGGATCCCTGGAATCTGCTGGTCGCGACCGTTTTGTCCGCTCAGACGACCGATGCGAACGTGAACAAGGTGACGCCCAATCTCTTCGAACGCTGGCCAATGCCCGAAGATCTCGCGGCGGCGAACCCGGAGGATGTGGAGGAGGTCATCTTCTCGACCGGCTACTACCGGCAGAAGACCAAGTCGATCATCTCCTTGGCGGCGGATCTGATCGATCGTGACGACGGCACCGTACCCGCCGATCTGGACGAACTCGTGAAGTTACGAGGCGTTGGGAGGAAGACGGCGAGCGTGGTGCTCGCCGAAGCGTTCGGCATTCCAGCGATCGCCGTCGACACGCACGTGAAGCGGGTCTCGAATCGTCTGGGCCTGGTGTCAGCGTCCGACCCGGTCAAGATCGAGAGTGCGTTGAAGTCCCTCTATCCCGAGAAGGACTGGGAAGCGGTCTCGATGCGGTTCATCCAATTCGGCCGCGATGTGTGCGACGCGAAGAAGCCGGCATGCGTCGGTTGTCCGCTTGCGGATCGCTGTGGGTATCCCGACAAGACGCGGGAATGATCGAAGCCTTCCGACGGACTCCATACGACCGGGAGATCCTCCGGATCGGCCTCCCCGCTCTCGGAGCACTCGCAGCCGATCCGCTCGTCTCGCTGATCGATACGGCGTTCGTCGGGCGACTCGGTGCGACGGCGCTGGCTTCCGTCGCCATCGCGTCGGCGATCTTCCTGGCTGTGTTCGCCATTTTCAACTTCCTGGGGTACGCCGTCACGCCGCTCGTCGCTCAGTCGATAGGAGCGGGCGATCGTGGCGAGGCGGGTCGTTTCACAGTGGCCGCTCTCGGCATCTCAGCCGCGGCCGGTGTGATCGCCGCATTCGCACTGATCGTTCTCGGCGAACCTCTTCTAAGAGCGTTCGGAGTCGACAGTGGAGTCCTTGAGGGTGCAACGATCTATCTCCGGATTCGGGCCCTGGGTGTGCCCGCGTTGCTCGTGATCCTCGTCGGGCATGGCGCTTTCCGCGGATACCAAGACACACGAACGCCGCTGGTGGTGACGCTCGGCTTGAACATCGTGAATCTCGTGCTCGATCCGATCCTGATCTTCGGTCTGGGGTGGGGGATCGCCGGCGCTGCTTGGGCCACCGTCACGGCCCAGTGGTTCGGGGCGATCTGGTTCGTCGTTCTCTTCCTCTGGACACGCCGTACGGAGTTGGGCATCAAGTTCGGCCGCCCTCAGCGGCGTACTCTCGGTTCGCTGTTGGGTGCAGGGAAGTCGATGGTTCTCCGGAACGCTTCGTTGCTGGCGGCACTGACTGCAGCCACCATGGTCGCGGCCCATGTCGGAACGGCCGCGGTGGCGGCCCACCAGATAGCGATCCAACTCTGGATCTTCCTGGCGCTGGTTATCGATGCTCTCGCCATCGCTGGTCAAGCAATCGTTGGAAAGGAGCTCGGAGCGGGAAATGCATCGGTCGCGAAGCAAGTCTCGAATCGTCTCCTGGCTCTCGGCCTCTTGTTCGGCATCCTGCTCGCGGTGGCGCTTGGAGTGATTTCGCCGTGGCTGGCTTCGTGGTTCACCACGGACGAAGCGGTCGTGCTTGCGTTCGCGTCGATCCTCCCGATCCTCATCGTGATGCAACCCATCAACGGACTGGTCTTCGTTTGGGACGGCGTCGCCATCGGCGGTGCGGCATTCGGCTTTCTCGCCGGGAGCACACTTGTGGCAGGGGTGGCATCGATCGGCCTCCTCCTGGTGGTCCTGCCACTGGGTTGGGGCCTCGTCGGCGTGTGGGCCGCGATCGTCGTGTTGATGCTTGTTCGGGCTACGACTCTGTGGTGGTGGTACGTGAACCGCTTCGCGAGGAACGGACCAGATCCATCCCTTTCGTCTCGGGCAGCTTGAGGATCAGAAGGATTGAGATCAGGAGGCCGGATCCGAGAGAGGCGATCGTAAGAGGGAGACCGATACGGTCGATGAGGACGCCGCCGATGAGGAAGCCGCTGATGCTTCCGAGGATCGCGGCATTGGTCACCCATGCTGCCGACGTGGCTCGCACACGGGTCGGGAACAGTTCCGCCCTGAGCGCACCAAGGGAGGGAGTGAGCATCGTGGCGCCCAGCGTCGCGAGGAAGATCGAGATCGCGAGGAACCATCCGGAGTCGAGCAGGTAGAACCCGAGGCCACCGACGAGTCCGATGGCCAGGGAGATGGCCGCTGTCGGGCGGCGACCTGTGCTGTCGGCCATGCGGCCGCCGACGAGGAGACCAATCGCCCCGAGACCGCTGGCCACGATGAGGAGGAATCGGGCAGCGCTTGCTTCCCACGCGAGATCGTTGATGAGCCGTTCGAGCACGAAGTCGAAGGCCGGAGCGGAGAACGCCGAAACGAAGAACGAAACACCGGCGAGCGGCCAGAAGTGGCGGCCGAGTCCCATCTTGAGGGCTCCGATGAAGGAGATCGGACGACCGGGTCGGTAGGCCCTGCTTTCGGGAAGAAACCGAATGAGCATCGGGATCGCGAGGAGGCCGAGTCCGGTGAGGGCGAAGAGGATGCGCCATCCCGTGTCTTCCCCCTCGGCGATCGGCAAGAGGAGCAGGCCGGTGCCGACGCCGAGAGAGCCGGCGAGTCCGTAGAGCCCCATTCCGTATGCGCGAATTCCGGGTGTCAGTTCTTCGGCGAGGAGGACCATTCCGAGTGCTGCGATGGCGATGACCGCGACGCGGACGATCGACTGGGAGGCCACGTATACGGCTGTCGACGGCACGAACGCCGTGAGGAGGCTTCCGAGGGCGAGGAGGCCGAACGCCGCGATCAGAGGATCCTTGCGGCCCCTGCGATCCGCCACGATGGAGAAGCCGACAGCGAGCAGGGACACAGCCCGCACGATCGCGAAGATGATGCTCATGTTCCCCTCGGTCATGCCGAGCGACAGGCGGGCGTACGGGAGGGTGTGGGCCATCTGCGCTCCGCCGTATCCCGCGACGAACGCGACGATTCCGAGCAGGAACACGATCCTGCGATCAGT
>JAMBLK010000077.1 GCA_023336855.1 Actinomycetes bacterium | reverse complement strand
GCGCAGCATCGTGAGGAACTCCCGAACCGGTATCCCCAGCGTCTCAGCTCCTTGCCACACCTCGAGAGGGGTGAACCCGTGCACGTGCATACCGGGGACCGCTTCTTTGATTGATTCGAGAACGGTGATGTAGAAGTCACCGGTGAAGTCGGGGTGGATCCCACCCTGCAGGCAGACCTCGGTCGCACCGCGGTTCCACGCCTCGACGGCACGTTCGACGACGAAGGGGACGGTCAGGAGGTAGGGGTCCTCGCGCAGGTTCAGGGATCGCGGCCCTTTCGAGAAGGCGCAGAACCCGCACTTGTAGGTGCACTGGTTCGTGTAGTTGATGTTCCGGTTCACGACGAAAGAGACCGTCTCACCGTTCGTGTGCTGCCGGAGGATGTCGGCAACGGAAGCGATCGCGTCAACCTCGGTTCCCCTCGCCTCGAAGAGGCGTTGAACCTCGTCCCGGTTTGGACGATGTCCCTCGAGCGATCGGTCGAGGATGCGACGCAGCTCACCGCGTATCGCATCTCCCCCGCCCATGTGCGGTTCGCTGGCCCACGCATCGTCGTTCCACTGGGCGGAGAACCGCCCGGGTGGATTCGGCGCGGGGAGATCCTTCCCGGGGGCCCAATCCGTTCGTGCACGCACGACGCCGGACGAATCGACGAGATCGAGATACGCCTTGAAGGCGCCACTCGTGAGATGGTCTCGTGCCTGGTTTACCGTCACTTCCGTCGGGAAGGCGGTTCGTTCGACGAGTGGGAACGGCAGGACGTTGCGGAGTCGGCCGATCGTCTCCGTGTTCCATCCACGCAGAAGCAGATCGCTCGCTCCACCCTCGACTGCGGCCAGTGCTTCTTCAACGGTGTCGACGAAGACGGAGACCTTCGGATTCACCCCGGGGAGCGCCGCTATCTCAGCTCCCTCGGCGACCCTGCTCCGTCCCACCCGGAGGAATGCCGCCTGTGTTCGGGCGAGCGCATCGATCGTATGGGCCCGGTTGTCGCTCGCGACGAGCGTCAACTGCCATCCAGGCACACCATCGTTGCCAAGTGCGAGAAGTCGTGCCGGGCCGGCTATGAACGCCGGCGCACGAGCGGTCCCATCATCGCCTGCGACCGGCATGAGGCCTGCGGCGAACGCCACTTCACAGTCCGGCTCGGTGAGAGCCTTGACCTCGATGGTGGTCGCTCCCTCGCGGCGCCTGCTCTCTGCCCATCGCTCCACGACGGAATCAACGGGTCGCATTCGAACGAACGTAATCATCATCATGTGGGCGCCCTCTCCTCGACCACAGCGTACGCCTCATCGTCCGCTCTGCCGACGAGTTCGGGCAACAGCATCGGATCGATCCACCGGTCGTTCACGAACTCCGGATAGACCGGCAGGCGGGGTCGCAGGTCAAATCCGGCATCCAGCGTGACCGATCGCAGGTGGTCGAGGTGTGGCCAGGGAGCTTCGGGGTTCACCCAGTCGATCGTGAGGGGCGAGACACCGCCCCAGTCGTTGATGCCCGCATCAAGGTAGACGCCGAAGTCGTCGGTCAAGTTGGGGGGAACCTGCACGTTCATCTCCGCACCGAAGATCCAGCGGGTCAGGGCCACGACGGTCGAGAAGAACTCGATCGTCGGCGGCTCGACGCCCCGCATCCGGGTGTCTGCTTTCGGCTGGAAGTTCTGCACGATGATCTCCTGGAGATGGCCCCGGTGATCGTGCATCTCGGCGAGAGCGAAGAGGCTTGCGACGATCTCCTCGGATGTCTCTCCGATGCCCACGAGGATGCCCGTCGTGAACGGGATGCTGAGACGACCTGCCGTCTCGATCGTCTCCATTCGCGCCACCGGATCCTTGTCCGGGCAGTCGTAGTGAGGCATCCCTGGCTCCATCAACCTCGGCGAGATGTTCTCGAGCATGAGGCCGAGCGATGGGTTCGACCGCCGTAGGGTCCGCTGTGTCGCCTCGTCCATGAGGCCCGGGTTCGCATGTGGGAGAAGCGTGCTCTCGTCGACGATGCGTTCGGTCATGTGTCGGACGTAGTCGAGTGTTGATGCGTAGCCGTTGTCGTCCAGGAACTCTCGGGCTGCCGGCCAGCGGTCCTCGGGGCGGTCACCGAGGGTGACCAGAGCTTCAGTGCAGCCGTGAGTCTCTCCGGCGCGAATGACGGCCATCACTTCGTCAGGGGTCAGGTAGGCACCGCCGGCGCCGGGTGGCTTCGCGAACGTGCAATAGGTACAACGGTCACGGCACATCGTGGTCAGTGGGATGAAGACCTTCCGGCTATAGGTGACGGTCTTGCCCTTGCCCTCATCTCGAAGCCGCCGGGCTTCAGCGAACAGCGCCGCCGTAGAAGTAGCGCTGGTGAGAAATCGGTTCGCGAGATCGGGATCGGGTGCCGGAAAGGGCATCGACCGAACCTATCACACCTCTGAATCCTCCGTGGACGGCGATTCTGAACCCTGCACGGCGTCCGGGACGTCACGCTCGAGATGGCGCAGGGGCGGATACATCCAAGCCACGACGGAAGCGATGACGACGAAGAACCCGATCACGATGAAGAACAGCCCGTAGCCGCGCCCGAATCCCGTTCCGATGATCTCTCCGACAGAGTCGGCCAGTCCGCCGTCCTCGGCCATGAGCGGTTCGAAGACCCGGTCCGATAGCGGACCGACCAGCACGTAAGCAATGGGCACCGCACCCTGGGCAATGAACCGCCGCACGGCGGAGACCCGACCCTGAAGATCAGCCTCAACCTTCGCCAGCCAGATGGCCTGGCTCGTCGCGTTGACGATGGGGACCGAGAGCATGCCGACGAACATAACTCCCGTGATCCAGAGGACGGAGGCCTTGAACCCGACCGCAGCGAATACCACGCCCAGGAAGGCGCCGCCGATGACAAGACCGAGGACTCGCTTCTTCGGCCCACCCCACGCGCTGGCGATGATCGAGCCGATCAGCATGCCCAACGACGCCACCGTGAATGCGGTTCCGAGGCCTGCCTCCGAGGTGAGGGAGAGCCCGAGTGGGATGAACAGCGGACCGACGAACCCGAACGCGACGTTGATCACAGCGAAGTACAGGAGGAGCGCCATCAGCCCGTGGCGAGCGGCGAGATACTTGAATCCGTACTTCGTCTCGTGCCAGAGACTCCCCGCACCCTCCGCTCCGGCTTGACTCTCCTTCGGTTTGGGGAATCTCACGACGAGGAGGGTCACGATGGCGACCGAGAACGTCACGACGTCGATGGCGAAAACGACACCGATGCCCGCGAACGCGATCGCAAACCCCGCCAGGATCGGCCCTCCCAATTGCCCGATCGCCTCTGCCATCTGCACGAGACCGGAAGCACGCCCGAACTGCTCTTTCGGAACCAGAACGGCCATCGCCGCCTGGTAGGCAGGCCACTGGAACGCTTGGAACAGACCGGAGATCGCCACAGCGATCGTGATGTTCCACAGGGCCAGCGATCCGGTGACATAGAGCGCGACGAGAACGATCGTCCCGATCCCTGCCCCCGCATCGGCGAGGATCATCGCCTTCCTCCGGTCCCAGCGGTCTACGAGAGCCCCGGCGAAGGGTGTGATCAGAATCTGAGGCAGTTGCGAAGCGAGCATCACGGTGGCGAGCTGCGTTACCGAGCCGGTCTGTTGGAAGACGTAGATGCTCAGGCCGAAGCCGGTCAGGTTGGTGCCGATGAGCGAGACCAACTGCCCGGCCCAGACCACGAAGAACGTCCTCATGTTGGGTCCGGGGCCGGTCACCTTTGCGGTTCGGGATTCCTCATTGGTCGACATCTTCCGTATTGTCGGTACTTCTCGACCATATGTCAAACGATGGCTCACCTGATCTTCGGTAGGCTCGCCCAATGCGCCTCCGATCACTCCTCATCGTCATCGTGATCGCGGCGGCCGCCTGCACACCCACCGAGCAGGAGAGCGGTCCAACTACGATCGTTCCAACAACGACGACCACCCTCTCGTCAGACACACCGTCGTGTCTCTCCGGAGAACTGCCGTTCGTCGAACAAGGCGTTGTCGCAGCGCTCGATAGCCCAGGCCGTGATGCCCGCGCGATCGCAGGTATTCGCTGGCATGCACTTGAAGGGTGCGAACGGATCGAGGTCGAGTTCCTCTCCGCTGCCGGATCGCCTGCATCTCGCATCGGCCCGGTCGGAGTCTCGATGCTCGCCGATACGGGGATCGTACGCGTGACGCTGTCGGACGCGATTGTCGACTCGGCCGTTGCCGATACAACGCTCAACGGAGACCTCCTTGACGGTTGGTTCGTCATCGAGGGCATCGCCGACGGCCTCGCCGTTGATCTCCACCTCGCTGGACGAGCGGCCGCCCGGGCGTTCACCACCACATCACCGGCCCGACTCATCATCGATCTGGTCCCGGCCGAGGAGGATCTCCCGATCGCAACACCCGCCGCCGAGGGCGGCATCATCCTCATGAGCCCCCAGGCTGGTGTCGGCCTCTATCCACTCCAGATCACCGGCTACTCGGCGCCGGGTATCGACGCCGTACGTGTCCGTCTCTCCGACTCGACCGGTGTCTTCATCGACAGATCGGTATCGACCCTCTCCCCAGTCCATGTCTGGCACGCGTTCGACATAGGCCTCACCGACGGCCCCTCCGGCTCCATAGACCTCTTCGTAGGAACGGTCGATGAGGACGAAGAGCCGGTGTCGGGGGTAGAAGTGCCGTTGGATCTGCCCTGACGAGTAGACCAGTAGATCAGACTGCTCTACTTGCTACTGCTCTACTGCTCTACT
>JAMBLK010000076.1 GCA_023336855.1 Actinomycetes bacterium | reverse complement strand
GAGGCTCGCCGGAGGGCGGGCCGGGGGTCCCACCACCGCACGGCATCAATCCTCAATTCGTCGAACAGCAGTTGGCCCAGACCGACGGTGACCGAGTCACCGTGATGCACTGTGCGAAAGGAGTCCGCGCCTGAGTCGGCCGCGATCTCAACACCGTTGGGCAGTCGGGTCGCGTCGCGCGTTGATGCAACGATCACGGCACCTTCCACGAGCAGCCAAACGGCATGACTCGCTGCTCCCAGCACCGTCGCCGGTGTCTGGGGTTCAGTCAGCACGTCGCGGATCGCAGTGCTCGCCACCCCCGGCATCCGAACGGATGCCGGGGAGGAGAGAGCCTCGACCGCTGGAGCGGTCATCTACTGCTATCCGAGATCGACGATCGCGGCAACCGGCCCACCGCCGCTCGGCCCCTGATGGATCGCTGCGACGGACACGAACACTGCTGCATCGTCGACGGCGTTTGCGACAACGCCACCGACCGCGGCCTTGATGTGCCGGTGGTGATGTACGTCGGAGTCGTCCAAGGCCACTTGACGACGGCCTCGAAGATGCGACGTGGGGTCGGCTTCGCACTTAACGAAGACGTTGACGACCTTGCCGTCGAGATCATCGGAGTTGGCGCGTTCTGGAAGATCGAGACCGGCGTCTCTGATCGCTCGGTACACGCCTTCACGATCGAGAGCGTCGTTCATCACGTCGTGGCCGATGTGGTAGCGCCCACCGGCGCCGCGAACGTTGCCGACGACGATGGTCTGTGCCTGATCGAGTTCGACACCCGACGAGCAGGACGCTACTGAGGAGTACAGACTGAGATCATGCCCGATCTGCTCGGCCGTCGGCATCTCGATCTCGCCGAGGGCAACGGCGATGCCGAGCCCGGACGTGCCGTTCGAGACGTTCATCGACTCGAGGGGATCCTCGGTGTAGACCGTGTGGCCACGTTCCTTCGCATCGTTGATGGTGTCCATGACGAGGAGGGGCGTCTTGGTCTGTACGTAGTGAACGTCGGCAGGATCTTCGATTCCCGCTGCTTTCATCGCCCGGCGCACACCCTCGGCGACCTTCGCGACCATGGCGGGCCGGCCGATGTCCTCCGGGAGAATGACATCGCTCATCGCATAGCCGACGGCGAGACGAGGCTCGTCGGACACGGGACCGTCATCTTCGACGTTGGCGAAGATGGTGGCGTGGGGGCACAGGATTCCGTCCGTACCACCGGACCAGACCATCGGAATCTCGTCAACCTCTTCGACGGGCCTTGTGCCCTTTGCCATCAGCACCTTGCGGAAGGCCTGATCGGCGATGATCCTCGTGAAGTCGTTAACCCCACCATTGCCCTCGGTCTTGCCGACAACAGCGATGACACCGTCGGCGTCGAAGACACCTTCATCGATCAGAGATGCCAGACCAGATGCATCACCGACACTCTCGAGTACAACCTTGCGTACCTCAATGGCCATTACTACGCCTCCTGTCGGGATCCGGTCCGAATGTGATCGACGGTACCCGAATCACCCTCCGTTGCCATTAGGGTATGTTGCCGTGACTTCACGCGATTCATTGTCATATTCTCACAACGATGACGTACTCAACCTTCGGGAGGTTCTGGGGACCCCCAGCTTCCTGGAGACCGAGGTACTGGCCGGCTCCACCGGACTCGACAGAGTCGTCTCTTCGGTCAACGTCATGGAGAACCCGGACATCATCCCGTGGGTCAAGAGCCGGGAGTTGTTGATCACGGTGGGCTACTCACTCGCCGGGCGGGGGAAGGATCTGGCAACGCTGATCGAAGATCTGGCCGACCAGGGCCTTGCCGGGTTCGGAGTCAAGCTCGGCCCCTATGTCACTGAGGTCGGCACCGACGCCCTCGCCGCTGCGGATCGGCGTGGCTTCCCGATTCTCTCGCTTCCGTCGACCGTGTCGTTCGACGACCTGATCGCCGACGTCTACAGGGCTCGCGGCTCTCTTCTCCTGGGCGGACTCCACCGGAGAAGCGACAGGGAACACGAACTGATGAGCGTGGCTCTCGCAGGCGGCGGTCTACACGAGGTAGCGGAGCGACTTGCCCAACTCGTGAGTTGCGAGGTTGTCGTCCTCGGCCCGAACAACGACGTGATGTCTCACCACTCGGCCCCAGGAGAGTCGCCCGAGGAAGGTCGAGACCCCCGCGGAAGCTCGGGTTTCGAGGACGCGGTCGCAGCGCCGATCGTCTTCGGGTCGACCTACGTGGGCCAGCTCTACGTACTCCCGAACGAGGATCAGCGCGAAGGGTTCTCCCCCGGTCTTGTCCCACGGTGCGCGCAGATCATGGCGCTGGCTGCTTCCAGGGAGATCGCCGTGGCTTCGGTGGATCGTCAGTTTCGGTCCGAGTTCTTGGAGCAGGTGCTCCGGAACCGGTTGGATCGTCGGGAGGTGGACCGCCGGTGTCAGGCACTGGAGTGGACTATCGAGTATCCGGCGGTCGTTGTGAGCCTCTCTCCCGTTGAACTCGATGCGACCCCTCATCTGGAGCGGGTGAGAGATGCCCTGGGTTGGTCGCTCCGGGCCCGGGGTCTCCACGCCCCCCACGCCATTATCAACGGACGGGTCGTCGCCATCGTTGGATGCGATGAGCCACCCGGTGCCGACCCTGAGACGACGGCGGTTGAGGCCGTGTCCGAGGTGATCTCTCGATCCGTGGCGGGCACCTGGTCCGCAGGCGTCTCGGGCCGCGTGGATAGCGCAACGGATCTTATGAGAGGATGGGACCAAGCTCGGACCGCAACCAGAGTGACGCGGGCGATCAAGGGCGTCGGAGTCGTCGGCACGTTCAACGATCTCGGTGTTTTCCGACTCCTCGCCGACGTCGAGCCGAACTTGTTGCAGGAATTCGCGAAGGAGGCTCTCGGTGAGCTGTACGAGCCTTCCGAAGGCCGAGCCGAGCTCAGGCGCACGCTCGCAGTCTTACTGGACACGAACCTGAACGTGGCGAAGACGGCAAGAGAGCTGCACTACCACTACAACTCGGTCCGCTATCGAGTGGCCCAACTCGAGCAACTCCTCGGACCGTTCCTCACCGACCCCACCCGACGACTCGAACTCCATGTCGCCCTCCTGATCGGCGACATCGTGCCTG
>JAMBLK010000075.1 GCA_023336855.1 Actinomycetes bacterium | reverse complement strand
CTTCCGGCGACCGCGATCGCCCAGGTTGCGATCGAGCCTCGCGATGCGGCGCGATTGCTGGTGGCAGACACGCTCGAAGATCGACTTTTCACGGATCTACCGAGCTTGCTCGATCCGGGAGACCTCGTCGTCGTCAACAACACCCGGGTACGTCCGGCACGGGTTCGCGCCATGAAGGAGACGGGTGGCGCCGTCGAGGTGCTGCTCACCAAGCGTATCGACCAGATCCGATGGGAAGCCCTGGTCCGACCCGCACGTCGAATTAGATCGGGGACCAGGATGACGGCCGGTTCGCTGCGGATGACGGTGATCACGAATCCCGATCGAGGCGTGGTGACCGTAGAGATCGTCGCCGACGCTGACGTTGACGATCTCCTCCCCGGCCTCGGTGAGGTTCCGTTGCCTCCCTACTTCCACGGAACTCTCGACGATGACGACCGATATCAGACCATGTTCGCAAGGGCCGCAGGATCCGCTGCAGCACCAACGGCAGCTCTGCACTTCACGCCCGCCGTCGTCGCGGCGCTGCAATCTCGCGGTATCCACATCGCGGAGGTCGAACTCGATGTGGGTCTCGACACGTTCAGGCCGATGGCAGACGGCCCGATCTCGGATCATCAGATGCATCGGGAGCGTTACTCGGTTCCCCTGTCGACGGTGACGGCGGTGGCAGCAGCGAAGGAGAACGGATCTCGAGTGGTCGCCATCGGTACCACGGTGGTCCGGACGCTTGAGACCGCAGTCGGCGAGGACGGCCGTTTGCAGGCCGACTCTGGATCGACGGATCTTTTCATCGCCCCGGGCTATCAACCGAAGATCGTCGATGCGATGGTGACGAATTTTCATGCTCCTGGAACGACCCTCATCGTCATGATCGCCGCCCTCATCGGGCCTGGATGGCGCGCTGTATACGATCATGCGCTCGAGTCCGGATACCGCTTCCTGTCGTTTGGAGATGCCATGTTCATCGAGGTCGAGTCATGAGCGCTGTGACATGGGAATCGGGCAACTCCGATGATGTGGCGAGAACCGGTGTCATGAAGACACCACATGGTGACGTCCAGACACCGAACTTCATGCCGGTCGGGACGCGGGCCACGGTCAAGACGATGGATGTCGAAGATCTCCGGACCGTGGGTGCGCAGATCGTGTTGGCCAACACGTATCACCTGATGCTGCGTCCGGGTGAGGCCGTCGTGTCGCAACTCGGCGAACTTCACGGATTCATGGCGTGGGATGGACCGATCCTCACCGACAGCGGTGGGTATCAGGTGCTTTCGCTCAATCCGAAGATCAGCGAGGAAGGGCTCATCTTCCGGAGCACCTACGACGGTGCTCGCGTGGAGTTGACACCGGAGCGTGCTGTTGCCGTGCAAGAAACACTCGGGTCCGATATTGCGATGGTGCTCGATGTCCCGGTTCCTCTCCCGTCGCCGAGAAAGGCGGCCGAAGAAGCGATGGCTAGGACCCTCCGGTGGGCCGAGCGTGCCCTCGAAGCGAAACAACGCGGCGACCGTGCCTTATTCGGGATCGTGCAGGGGGGCGCCGAGCCGGATCTTCGCGAACAGGCGGCGAAGGACATAGCGGCGCTCGGTTTCGCCGGTTTCGGAATCGGAGGTCTGGCCGTAGGAGAGACCCCGGGTGAGAGAAATCACGCCCTCGATGCGGCAATTCCCCAACTCCCACCCGACCGTGTCCGCTACGTCATGGGCCTCGGCGACACCGAAGGGATGTTGGCCGCGATTGCTCGAGGCGTCGACCTCTTCGACTGTGTTATCCCAACGCGGCTCGCTCGCCACGGCAAGGCGCTCACTCGAACCGGCGACATCTCGATCAAACGCGCCGAGTGGGTGAAGGACGACACGCCGCTGGATGAGGTGTGCTCATGTCTCACTTGTCGGCGCCACAGTCGGGGCTATTTGCGGCATCTCTACACGACGAGCGAACCTCTGGCACACCGGCTCCTTACCCTTCACAACCTCACCTACACGTTCGACCTTCTCCAAGGAGCGAGAGCGGCCATCGATGACGGCCACTTCAAGGACTTCCGACGGGATGTCGTGGCCGCCCGAGTGAGGGAGTAGGTCCGGTCGACGGCTAGAATTCCGGCGCTTCCCCGGCAACTCCTGTCGGGCATCGAATGGAGGATTCAATGCTGTTTCTGTCGAGCATTTCGTCTGTCATCTTCGCTCAGACCGAGAGCGGTGGCAGCCTCGTGGGATTCTTGCTGCCGATAGCGATCCTCGGCGGTCTCTTCTACCTCCTCCTCGTCATGCCGCAGCGCCGGCGAGCCAAGAAAGCGAAAGAGCTTCGCGACTCGATCGCCGTCGGCGACGAGATCAGAACTATCGGCGGAATCTACGGCACAATCCGATCCGAAGACGATGAGAGCTTCACGATCGACATCGGCGGAGGCTCGACGATGCGCATCTCCAGGCGGGCCGTCGCCGAACGCATCGGGGACGATTCGGAGTGACCAAAAAGAAGGCGCTTCTCACGCTCCTGATCACGCTCGCCATCGCGTGGGGGTCGCTCGGAGCCATGTTGCTCGCAGGGTGGGCCCCGAAACTCGGTCTCGACCTGCAAGGCGGGTTCGCCGTGGTGCTCGTGGGTCCGGAAGGGACCGATCCGGCGACGCTCGATACCGCGGTCGAGATCATGCGCCGCAGGATCGAAGAACTCGGATCCGTTCAGGAGCCCGAGATCTCGGTTCAGGGCGACCGCTCGATCGTCGTCCAGCTTCCCGGCGTTGACGACCGCGAACGCGCCCTTGAGGCCGTTGGCACGACCGGCGAGATGTCATTCCGACCAGTATTCGACCTGGTTCAACAGAGCCCGGCCTTGACCGACCCGGAAGCGGAGCACCCCGACAATCTCGATCCAGTCACCGGCCTTTCCGATCCCGACGACGTCCACGGCGCCATCGCGTATCTCCCGAGCGACGACGGCCTCTTCGTCTATATCGTCGGTCCTGCGTTCCTGACCGGTTCGGACATGAAGGGTGGACGAGCTCAATTCAGCGGCACAGGCGGCCTCGGCGGCGCCGGCGGGTGGGTCGTTGTCCCCGAGTTCACCAACGAAGGCGGAGAAAAATTCAGGCTTGCGACCGGCGAGCTTGCAACGTATCCGGTGGGAGCGCCGCAGCGGCGCCTCGCGATCGTCGTTGACGGCGTTGTCGGATCGGCACCCGAGGTTGCAGCAGGCGTTAGTCCCGACGAGGGTCTCGATCCGAACCAGGTGGTTATCACCATCGGATCGTCGGACAGCCCTCAGGCAGAAGCCGAGGATCTCGCCGCCATTCTCAATTACGGCGCGTTGCCGACCACGTTCGAGCGTGAACGGGTTGAGTCTGTCTCTGCGTCCCTTGGCGCCGACTCGCTCAAGGCAGGTCTCATCGCCGGGCTCATCGGCCTCGCCCTTGTCATGGTCTACATGGTCATCTACTACCGAATTCTCGGTGTGATAGCGATGCTTGGACTCACCGTGTTCGGCTCCTTCCTCGTCGGCGCACTGATCCTCCTCGGGGAGTTCCAGGGGACGACACTCACGCTGGCAGGTGTGACCGGCATCGTCGTGTCGATCGGGATAACACTCGACTCGTACATCGTGTACTTCGAACGCGTGAAGGAAGAGTCCCACACCGGCCGGCCTCTCCGTCCGTCGATCGATCACGCCTATCCGGGCGCATTCAGCACCATCTTGAAGGGGGACACCGTCACCTTCATGGCCGCCATCCTCCTGTGGCTCCTCGCAGTTGGGCCCGTGAAGGGATTTGCTCTCACTCTTGGCATCGCCACGGTCATTGATGTGTTCGTGTCCTACTACTACACACGACCCGGCACATGGTTGGTCGGCCACTCAGCGCTCGGTGAAGGGGGCTGGTTCTCCATTCGAGGTGCGATGGGGAAGAAGAGCGAAACCTCGACACCTGTCGAGGCAGTGGAGGTGACCTCATGAGTGTCCTCACCAGAATGTATCGGGGAGAGACCCATTTCGATTTCGTCGGCAACGCAAGAAAGACGCTGATCGTTTCCGCCGCCCTCGTCGTGTTGTCGCTCGTGATGCTCCTTGTGCGACCGCTCAATCTCAGCATCGACTTCACCGGCGGTGTCATCGTCACGGTTGAGAACGAAGCCGACGCGGACATCACGGTCATACGCTCGTCACTTGCAGACATCGGCCAGGCGGGGGCGCGGGTGCAGCTCACAGGAGAGGGATTCATCCTGATCCAGACCGAGGCTCTTGACGCTGCGTCCCAAGACGAATTGATCCAGACGGCGGCGGACGTTGCCGGAGTCGAAGTGAATTCGGTGACGATCGACGCGGTCGGACCGACGTTCGGCGCCGAGGTGACTCGGGCCGCCATCGAGGCGCTCGTCGTGTTCCTGTTCATCGTCGCGCTGTTCATCACATGGCGCTTCGAGTGGAAGATGGCGGCGGCTGCGCTCACCGCGCTTTTCCACGACTTGATCATCACGGCCGGTTTCTTCGCCGCGGCCGGGTTCATCGTCACACCGGCAACGGTCATCGCCCTGCTGACGATCCTTGGATACTCGCTGTACGACACCGTGGTGGTATTCGACAAGGTCGACGAGAACGTCGAACTCATGCACGATCGATACACGTATACGGAGATCGTCAACACCTCGATGAACCAGGTGTTGATGCGTTCGATCAATACATCGCTGACATCCCTGCTCCCGGTCGGATCGTTGCTCTTCGTCGGATCCTTCGCTTTCGGGGCCCACACGCTTCGCGAGTTCGCTCTGGCGCTGTTCATCGGAATCGCGATCGGTACCTATTCATCGATCTTCGTGGCCGCTCCACTTCTGGCGACCTGGAAGGAACGCGAAGAGGACTGGGTGCTCGCCCGCAAGCGCGCCATGCGCAGACGGGGAGGCGATGGGAACGCCCCGATCGTGGCTGCGCCGGAAGCCGCCGCCGCCGTAGTGCCCGCGGCGCCGGCGGCCCCAACCGGGACGGCCGGAGCGACCGCGCGCGCACCGCGGAAGCGGAAGAAGCGTCGGTAGACTCACTGGATGGCAGAGGCCATCGCACTCCCAGAGACGGTGAAGTCTCCCGAGGAGATGCTCGACGATCTGATCACGATCGCCGTCGAGCATCATCCGGGTACAGATGTCGACGCGATCAGAAGCGCCTACGAAGTCGCAGCGAAGGCGCATGCGGGGCAGTTCCGGCAGACCGGCGATCCCTACATCGTGCACCCGCTCGCGGTTGCCCAGATCCTGGCGACCTACGGGTTGGATACGGCCACCATCGTCGCGGCCCTTCTCCACGACATCGTGGAAGACACCGAGTTCAGTCTTGATGACCTCGAACGCGACTTCGGGTCGGAGGTGGCGCTCCTCGTCGACGGCGTCACGAAACTGGACCGTATCAAGTTCTCGAGCAGAGAAGAACAGCAGGCTGCCACGATCCGGAAGATGGCCGTGGCCCTCGCCAAAGACATCCGCGTACTGCTGATCAAGCTCGCCGACCGGACGCACAACATGAGAACGATCGATCCACTACCGGAAGAAAAACGGTTCCGGGTCGCGTCGGAAACACTCGATATTTACGCACCGCTCGCCCACCGACTCGGCGTGCAGGAGCTCAAGCACGAGCTCGAAGAACGGAGCTTTGCAGCTCTCTACCCAGCGAGACGTGAGCACCTCGTAGAGCTGATACGGCAACGAGCCCCCGAGAGAGAGACCTACCTCGAGAAGGTCATGGAGGAAGTGGCGGGCGCCCTCAAAGAGGTTCAGATCGACGCAACGATTACCGGCCGACCGAAGCTCGTCTACTCGATCTATCGGAAGATGATCGACTCCGGCCTGGAGTTCGAAGAGATCCACGACCTGATCGGCATTCGCATCATCGTCCCGGAGATCCGCGATTGCTACGCGGCCCTTGGCCTGGTGCACTCCATGTGGGCCCCGATCCAGGGGCGCTTCAAGGACTACATCGCGATGCCGAAGTTCAACCTCTACCAGTCGCTGCACACCACCGTCGTCGGGCCGGAAGGCAAGCCGCTCGAGGTGCAGATCCGCACGATGGAGATGCACGAAAGCGCTGAGGCCGGCATCGCTGCCCATTGGCGTTACAAGGAGGGTGATGACGGATCCGAGTTGCCTCTCGTCGCCGATATCAACTTCCTCCAGAACGCCACCGCAGACGCCGGCGAGTTCTTCGAAGCCCTGAAACTGGACCTGTACCAGGACGAAGTGTTCGCACTGACACCGAAGGGCGCGGTGCTCACGCTCTCGCGAGGTGCAACGCCGGTCGACTTCGCTTACCGAATTCACACGGACGTCGGCCACCGATGCGTGGGCGCCAAGGTCAATGGTCGTCTCGTCCCTCTCGCGACAGAACTCGAATCCGGTGACATCGTCGAGATCATCACCTCGAAGTCGGAGGACGCTCATCCCAGTCGCGACTGGCTGGAGTTCGTCACCTCGTCTCGAGCTGCGGCGAAGATCCGCCAATGGTTCGTCAAGCAGCGCCGCGAGACGGCGCTCGCGGACGGGCGCGACGACGTCACGAAGGAGCTGCGACGTCGCTCGATGGCCCTCTCGGGACACGACGAGGATCTGATTGCCGTCGCAGCCGAGCTCGGCTTCAACGACCTCGAGCATCTCTACGGATCGGTCGGCGAGGGAAGGGTGAGCGCGAAGACCGTTGTCGGGCGCCTCGAACGGAGGCTCGCACCGGATGAACCGGACGCAGCCGACGAAATCCTCGACCGACTGGTCGCGCCTGAACGACGCCGGACCCGGCCGATCAGCGGTGTCATCGTCGAGGGTCTCCACGATGTGCTCGTCAACCTGGCGCGGTGCTGCGCACCCGTGCCCGGCGATCCGATCATGGGTTTCGTCACCGTCGGGCGTGGGGTATCGGTGCATCGCACCGACTGCGCCAACATCGGGGCACTCGAGGAGCAACCCGAACGTCTCATCGAGGTCGCATGGGCTCCCAGCCAAACAGAGTCGTTCTTCGTCTGGATACAGGTCGAAGCACTCGATCGGCCCCGCTTGCTGCGTGACGTGACATCGGTACTCTCAGACCACGGTGCGAATATTCACACGTCATCATCGGTTGCGGGACGTGACCGGGTCGCATTCCTGCGGTACGAAGTGGAGTTATCAGATCCGGCGCAACTTGAGAGAGTGCTCTCGGATCTGCGCGATGTCGGTGGCGTGTACGAGGCATATCGACTTGTTCCTGGAGGTGGACGATGATCCTGACATCGGCTGAGCTGTGGGCGGCAGCAACGAACTGCTACGTCATCGCTCCGGAGCGGGGCGGACCTGCGGTGATCGTGGACGCTCCTCCCGACGTCGACGCGATCGTCGGCCTGCTGGCCCAATACGACCTGACTCCGGTGGGGCTACTCGTCACCCACGGACATGTTGACCATGCCGGGGGGGCCGGAGCCGTCGTGGATCGCACCGGCGTGAGCGCCTATCTCCACCCCGACGACGACTTCCTAGCGTCCGACCCCGTAGGTCAGGTGCGCTCGCTGTTCGGCTACGTTCCTCCCGGCGCCGAGGACTTCGCACCACCGGAACGATTCACGGATCTGGCGCACGGTCAGCGTATCGAAATCGCAGGACTCGAATTCGAGGTGAGGCACACACCGGGCCACACTCCGGGGCATTGCATCTTCGTCGTAGAGAACGAGGGCATCGTCTTCTCAGGTGATCAGCTTTTCGCAGGATCCGTGGGCCGCACCGACTTCTCTTACGGAAGTTGGGAAGATCTCATGGAGTCGATGCGGACACAGGTGATGACCCTCCCGGACGACATGCGGGTGCTACCGGGCCATGGCCCCGAGACGACGATCAAGCGTGAGCGGATGGTCAACCCCTTCATCCTGGAGTGGATGAACACCCGCTAG
>JAMBLK010000074.1 GCA_023336855.1 Actinomycetes bacterium | reverse complement strand
GGTACCTCACTCTGTGTGATCACGACGTCACACTCGGCGAGGGCATCGAGCGCCGGGGTGACGTGATCCCATGTCAGCAGCGAGTTCGCTCCGAGCGTGAAGACGAGTGAACGATGGCGACCGTCGATGAGTTGGATTACGACGAACCCGGTGGGTTGCTCATCTGACGTCACGACATGGGTCGTGTCTACCCCCTCCGCGCTGGTCGCGTCGACACACAGACGACCGAACTCGTCGTTGCCGACGCACCCCACGAGCACGGCGTCGGCACCGAGTCGCGCTGAGGCCCGCGCCTGGTTCGAGCCCTTGCCACCCGGCTCGATGATGTAGCGCTCGGCAAGGTAGGCGCCGTCCTCGGACCGATGCTCACCCCCGAACAGGTGGATGTCCATGTTGAGGCCACCGACGACACCGATCTTCGGACTCACGGGCGTCTCCTCAGATTCAGATCGCGTCGACAGCGGTCGTGAGACGGGCCACTGCGTCCTCGATCTGCGCGGGAGGCGTCGCGATCGTCATGCGAGCGAAGCCCGCCCCCTCGCGGCCGAACCAATGCCCGGGGCTCAGCGCCAGGTGGGCCGATCCGGCGAACCAGCGGGCGAGCTCTGGCACGTCCATTCCGAGCCCGCGGAAGTCGATCCACGCAAGGTAGGTGCTTTCCGGCTCGATGATCCCGATGCCGGGTGGGAGCCCTTCGCGGAGCAAAGCTACGTTTGAGGAGATGAGAGCAAGGAGCTGATCGAGCCATTCGGCACCGGTGCGGTATCCGGCCTCGAATGCGGCCACTCCGAAGACGTTGTTGCGGGTCAGGTGGAGTTGCGAGCTTCTCGTGCGGAACAGCTTCGAGACGTCGGCGTCTCCCGTGACCAAGAGCGTGTCGCATACGCCCGCAAGGCCGAAAGTCTTGATCGGGCCATGGGTGGCCGCCCATGAGACACCGGAGGCGGCGGCGACCGACGCGAAGGGAGTGAAGCGGAACGGGGGGAGTGCCAGGTCCGCATGGATCTCATCAGCGACCACGAAGACATCGTGTCGAGCGCAGATCGCTGCAACATCTGCGAGTTCGTCACGGGTCCACACGCGCCCAACCGGGTTGTGGGGATTGCACAGGATCATCATCCGCGTGTTCGGATCAGCGGCCTTCGTTTCCAGGTCGTCGAGGTCCATGTGGTATCCGTCGTCGGTGAGCACCAGCGGACTTCGCACCGGAGTTCTGTTTGCTCGGGTGACCAGGGGCTTGAAGTCAGTGAAGACAGGAGGCTGGAGGAGAACTCCCTCTCCGGGTTCGGTGAGTTCCTCGATGAGGACACCGATCGAGGTTCCCACGCTCGGGCTGACCGTGGTGTTCAAGCCGGCTCCATCCCACCCGTGACGAGAAGCCATCCACTCCCAGAACGAGTCGATCAGCGCGCGAGGTCGCGCCTCATATCCGTACCACCCGGTTCCGGATCTGGTCTCGAGCGCAGCGACGACTCCCGGAGCGAGATCGACGTAGGGCTCCGCGATCCAGAGCGGCAGGAGGCCGTCGTCATCTCCGAAGAGTTGGCTCAACCGATTCGGATCAGTGGCCAGGCTGTTGCTGGTCACGGCGTCACGGGCAGGTGGGGTTGCAGGCATCCACCGAGCATAGGGCCCAGGAGTCCGGCGTAGGAAACGACGGGATTGCCGCCCGACGAAATCTACGCAAGACTCCCGGCGAGGGGCGAACGGGGGTTCTCGCTCTTTCGTGCCGGCTCACGGCCGCGGCAGGAACGGAGAAATCCGCGATTCTGAGCACAGATCACACATCGTGATATATCATCCGTGGTATGAGACATTGGCTAGATGTCATGGGGTGTCATCAAGATAGAGCCGGAGGTTGTGCAGTGGCTCGAGCAACTACCCGACAATCAGTTCGGTCGTGTCGAATCCTCGATCGACCGGCTCGGTAATCTCGGAGTCCATCTCGGCGAACCGCACACAAGGCAACTCTCGGGGAAGCTCCGAGAGTTGCGGTTCTATCTGGGTTCCTCGGGCGATGCATATCGCAGCACCTACTACGTTGCGACCGGGAGACGAATCGTCCTTCTCACAGTGTTTCGCAAGCAGCGGAGAAGAGAACGAGCCGAGATCAAGCGCGCCATGCGTGCGATGGATCGTTGTATTACAGAGGGTCACACGACGGAGGCCGGCGATGAGTGAACGAACTCGATGGGAAGAAGTGAAGGCTCAGCGAGAGAACAGCGAGTCTCGCCAGACCGGGTACCGGGACGCGACGGATGCGGTTGAACTCGGTGTTCGGATTCGCTGCGAGCGAGAGAGACTCGGTCTTACCCAGGCCGAACTGGCGGACCGGATGAAGACGACACAACCGGTTGTTGCCCGACTCGAAGCCGGTGGAGTGATACCCAGCTTGGAGACCCTCCGAAAGGCAGCCGACGCACTCGGTCTCGACCTGATCGTCGACTTTCGCCAACGCACGACGCTCTGAAACCGTTGAGCGTCCGTTCGTCGAACGGGTAGCGTTGTCTGCATGCCCAACCGACTCGCGAACGCATCATCCCCGTACCTGCTCCAGCACCAGGAGAACCCCGTCGATTGGCAGGAGTGGGGGACCGAGGCGTTCGCCGAAGCTGCGGAGCGTGACGTTCCGGTCCTTCTCTCGGTCGGGTACTCGGCCTGCCACTGGTGCCACGTCATGGCGCACGAGTCGTTCGAAGACGACGAGACCGCCCTCTACCTGAACGAACGCTTCGTGAGTATCAAAGTCGACAGGGAAGAACGTCCCGACGTCGACCGGATCTACATGGATGCCGTCACCGCGACGACGGGGCGTGGTGGTTGGCCGATGACCGTGTTCCTCACACCCGACGCCAAGCCCTTCTACGCCGGCACCTACTTCCCAAACGAGCAGCGTCACGGCATGCCCTCGTTCATGGACGTGCTTCAGGCGATCGACGACGCTTGGACTCACCGACGCGACGGACTGATCAGCCAATCCGATGAGATTACCCGGCTGATCTCAGACCGTTCCACCGTCTCTGTTGTCACACCGTCTGCGGGGCAGATTGAGCTAGCGGTCGATGCCATTGCAGCCACATTTGACCCATCGAGGGGCGGATTCGGCCGGGCGCCGAAGTTCCCCCAACCGTCAACGCTCGAGTTCCTTCTCCGGTTCGGCGTTCTCCGGCCGGACAGCGACCGGGCATCGAAGGCGCTGGCCATGGTCGAGACCACGCTCGACCAGATGGCGAGGGGAGGGATCTACGACCACCTCGAGGGCGGGTTCGCTCGGTACTCGGTGGATGATCGGTGGATTGTGCCGCACTTCGAGAAGATGCTCTACGACAATGCCTTGCTTGCACGGCTCTACCTCCGAGCCTGGCAGGTGCTGGGGCAACCCTGGATGCTCGAAACGGCACGCGAAACGCTCGACTACCTCACCCGCGACATGACCGACCCATCGGGTGGCATCCACTCTGCTGAGGATGCGGATGCCGAGGGCCGGGAGGGATCATTCGCCGTCTGGACGTGGGACGAACTCGCCGAGACCCTCGGCCCGGATCTCGATGCAGGCGCAGCGCTCTACGGTGCAACGCCAACGGGGAACTTCGAGGGATCGAACATCCTCCATCTACCGGATCCCATGGCCGACATCGCCGAACGGCTCGGGGTTGCAGAGAGCGAACTGTGGGATCTCAAGCGGCGAGTCGATGATCTCCTTCGGGAGCAGCGCTCGACACGTGTTCGTCCGGGTCGGGACGACAAGGTCGTCACGGCCTGGAACGGACTCGCCCTACGTGCGTTCGCCGAAGCCGGCGCGATTCTGGGGAGCGAACGCTACCTGTCGGTGGCTGAAGGGATCGCAACCTTCCTGACCGGGCCGGTTCTGAGCGGGGATCGCCTCCTGCGGTCATGGAGGCAGGGGAAGGGCGGGCCGGAGGGCTTCTGCGACGACTACGCCGCATCGGCGATCGGTCTCTTCGCCCTGTACCAGGCCACGGGAGAGGAACGCTGGTACCGCCAGGCCGAGCGAATCACCCGCGTGATGATCGAACGGTTCGGTGACGATGCGGGAGGTTTCTTCGCAACAGCTGTCGACGCCGCACCGCTCATCGCACGCCCGAAGAACGTGTACGACAACCCGACGCCATCCGACAATGCTCTCGCTGCTGAGGCGCTCTCGATCCTCGCCGCCCTGACTGGGGATGCCGAGATCCACGGTTGGTTCGATCGCACGGTTGGGAGCGTCGGTCCGAGCCTGTCGACGCAGCCGTCGGCGCACGGGCACATGCTTGGCGTGTGGATGGCCGATCCGGGTCTCGAGGTCGCGATCGTTGGCGAGCCCGAGGCCCGACAACCATTCGTCGACGTGACATGGGAACGATTCCGTCCGGGCACGGTTGTCGCCGTCGGCGACGGGATTGCAAGCACCGTTCCGCTGCTCGAAGGGCGTCTCGCTCCCAAGGGCGCTCGGGCATTCGTGTGCCGAGGATTCGTGTGTGACCTTCCGGTGGAGTCACCAGAAGGCCTCTCGGTTCAGCTTGATCCGTCCTGATCCGTCTTCACAGCCTCGAGCGCCACGAGCCGGTGCGGCTCGGCGTCCAGGACCGTGATCGACAGGCCTTCGAGATGGAACGTCTCGCCCCGCTCGGGAATGCGACCCGCGATGTCGGCCACGAGGCCACCAACCGTGTGCCAGTCGCCGGTCGGTAGAACCACGCCGGTCGCCGATTCCAGGTCTTCGACGTCGGCAGCGGCATTGAGCCGCCAGCGACGGCTTCCCACCCTTCGTATCGCCGGTCGCAGGATCTCGCCTTCATCAGACACGCGACCGACAAGCTCTGCAACCACGTCCTCGATCGTCACGATCCCCGCGGTCCCGCCGTGCTCATCAACGGCCACGGCAAGGTGGACGCCGCTGCGCTGCATCTCAGCGAGGAGGTCGATGACGCGCTTCCTCTCCGGGACAACAAGTTCGTCTGTCGCGACGGTGAGCACGGGTGCGTCGGGTGACTCGGTGACTGCTGCCGCCAGATCCTGGAGTCGGACAACACCCTGGATGTCATCTAACTCGCCTCGGTAGACCGGGAGTCTCCGATGGCCGCTGTGGATCGCGATATCGAGCGCTTCACTGATCGTCGATTCGACGCCCACCGCCACGATCTCGGTCCGGGGTGTGAGGATCTCATCAACGGTGCGATCGCCGAGGTCGAACGCGCTCTCCATCAGGTTCCGATCCGTCTCCTCGATGGCCCCCTCAGCAGCGGCGTCGAGTGCCAATTTCCTCAACTCCTGCTCTGTCACGACCGTCGGGGTGGCTATTCCGGTTCCCGGTGCCTGGAGATCGGCGAAGGCCACCAGGACGCTCACGATCGGTCGGAGCACCCACACGAGATTCGTCACGAGACGAGCCGTTGCCCGCGCGACGCTGTAGGGATGGCGCACTGCATAGGTCTTGGGGATTGCTTCGGCGTACACGAAGAGCACGACCGTGAGAATGATCGAGGCGAGTGTGACCCCAAGATTGCTGAAATGGCGGCCGGAGAGCACTCCTGTGACCGTTGCCGCCCCGATCTGGACGAGGAGCACGACCAGCAGGACGGTGTTCAAGACGCGGGGGAGATCATCGAGAAGTCCGAGGAGTCTCACGGAGCGACGGTCGCCGTCCGCAGCCTGAACCTCGACGCGCACGCGTTGGACTCGGAGCAGTGACGCTTCGGCGGCGCCGAGCACGACGGCGGCTGCGAGAAGGACCAGCAAGATGGCAACGAGCGCGAAATCGATCCCGGTCATGACCCAAGTCTCGCGCATTCGGTAGCGTGAGGGGATGAGACTGGCAAGAGCGATCGGCATTGGTCTCATTGTCGTGGTTTTCGCTATCGGAGGTTTGTGGATGCTTCAGGATCGACTCATCTACTTTCCAGGCCCGGACCCCGGGCCGGTTCCGTTGCCGTGGGAGGAACACAGCGTCGAGACGGACGATGGCCACGAACTGTTGGTGTGGGTCCGCGTTGATGAGGGCGCCGTCGACCGTCCCCTCGTGATCGTGTTGCCGGGGAACGCCGGAAACCGGGCCGGGCGCGTACCTCTCGGGAACCAACTGGCGAGCGCGGGCTATGGCGTCATCCTCGGTGAGTACCGCGGCTACGGAGGCAACCCGGGGGAGCCGAGCGAGGACGGATTGATCGCCGACGCCGTGGCCATCACCCGACTCGCGCGCGGTCTTGGTCTCGGTGACGCGGGCGTCGTCTACTTCGGAGAGTCACTTGGCGCAGCAGTTGCCATCGGCGCGGCCGCGGTGGAACCACCGGACGCTCTCGTACTCGGATCCCCGTTCACTTCCCTGGTCGATGTGGGTCGCCGCCACTACCCATGGCTCCCCGTCTCGGCACTGGTTCGCGATCGGTACGCATCCCTCGAGAGGATCGAGAGCGGCGAGGTTGACGGACTCCCTTCGCTCGTCATCGGAGGTTCGGCCGACGGAACAGTTCCGATCGAGCAGAGCCGAATCATCGCGGGAGCACTCGGAGCCCCCATGCACGAGGTATCCGGTGCCGACCACAACGACCCGGCGGTCCGATCGGCGCCGGCGATGGTGCGCGTCGTGTCGGAGTTCATCGACTCGGCGCTCGACGGATGAAACCCGGATCACCAAAGACGACGCCGCAACGCAGACGCCGGGCCTCCCTGCTGCTCCTTGCTTCGGTGAGCGTCCTGGCGGTGGCGTGCGCCACCAGAGAGGTCGAGACCACATCGCCCCCGGCAACGGGGACGGAGGTAACGACGACGGCCTCATTGACATCGCTGCCTCCGCTCGAAACGCCGAGCGCCGTCGACGCAGGGCTGCAGTGGTGGAACGACCGGGTCTTCTACGAGGTGTTCGTCCGATCGTTCTCCGACTCGGACGGAGACGGCATCGGCGATCTTGCGGGCCTCGCGGAGCGTCTCGACTATCTCAACGACGGAGACCCCTCCACGACGACCGCCCTCGCTGTCACCGGCATCTGGCTCATGCCGATCTTCGAGTCGCCCAGCTACCACGGGTACGACGTGGTCGACTACCGGGCTATCGAATCCGACTACGGGTCGATCGAGGATCTCGAGGCGCTACTCGCAGCCGCTCACGACCGGGGAATCGCCGTCATCATCGATCTCGTCATCAACCACTCATCGATCCAACATCCGTGGTTCATCGAATCGCGGGACCAGACAACGGATCGGGTGGACTGGTACCTCTGGCAGCCTGAGGACCCCGGGTGGCCCGGGCCCTGGGGCCAGGAGGTCTGGCACTCAGACGAGGAGGCGTACTACTACGGGATCTTCTGGGAAGGCATGCCCGACCTCAACCTCACGAACGACGCGGTGACCGCGGAGATGCACGACATCGCACGGTTCTGGCTCGACGAGATCGGCGTCGACGGATACCGACTGGACGCGGCCCGGCATCTGATCGAAGACGGACCGATCCAGACCGACACGCCGCAGACACATGCATGGCTTGCCGACTTCCGGACCGAGATGCACGCGCTCGCCCCCGACACGCTGATCCTTGGTGAGGTGTGGAGCGACACGGAGATGATCAGTTCGTACCTCCCCGACTCTCTGGACCTCGCGTTCGAATTCGCGCTCTCGGAGGCGTTCCTCGATGCGATGACCCGGTGGCAGGCGGAACCGCTCGTCGAAGCACAGCAGGCAGCCCTCGACGCATATCCGGCAGGACAGTTCGCTCCGTTCCTCACGAATCACGACATGGACCGGATCATGAGCCAACTCGGTGGTACGCCCGAACGCGCCCGCCTCGCGGCCACCTGGCTTCTCACGGCCCCTGGGATCCCGTTCATGTACTACGGGGAGGAGATCGGCATGGAGGGTGAGAAGCCGGACGAGGACATCAGAACCCCGATGGCGTGGACCGGCGAACCCCCATCGGTCGGATTCACCGATGCGATCCCATGGCAGGCCCCCGACCTGTCGTCCGAGGATGCCAACGTTGCGGATCAGATGGGCGATGCAGACTCGCTCCTGTCGCTCTATCGCGACCTCATCCACTTCCGTAACGAGAGTCCGGCGTTGCGATTCGGAGAGACGATCGTGCTCGATGCCGGGCACCCGTCGGTGTACGCAGCGCTCCGTGTCGGGGACGCGGAACAGGTATTGACGGTTCTGAACCTCTCCGGCCGTCCGGTGAGCGACTACAGCATCGACCTGTCGTCTCTCTCTCCGGAGGACACGAGGGTCCCAACGGTCGTCGTCGGTTCCGATTCCATCGAACTGGTCGTAGAGGAGCCGTATCGCCCGTATCCGACTCTGAAACCGTTCGATGCGGTGGTGGTTCAGTTCCGCTCTCAGGGATGAAGGCCATTTGCCCCTACCTGTGTTGAGCGGGTCCGGCTTAACTGCGACCTCTTCGAGATCGGCGGGCGAGATGTTTGTGCAGTACTACGGCGAGGTGCATCAGTCATATGACCGCGTGATCGCCCGCTGCCCCTTGGTCCTGGATCAACTCGAAGGGTGGGCTCAGGCATCGTACCGAGACGGCGAAGAGATTCGGGCAAAGGTGGGGCCGCGGGGTGAGGACTCACTCGTCGCGAAGGCCGTCCATCTGCGCGTTGGAAAGGTCGTCGAATCCTCAGACGCTCGCCGTGTTCCTCTCACATGGGAAGCAACGGGAACGCCCGGCCTCTTCCCGAAGATGGACGCCGAACTCGTGATCGCACGCGTCGGCGATGATCTGACGCAAGTCAAGATCCAGGGCCAGTACGCCCCGCCCCTTGGCGGATTCGGTCGTCTGATCGACCAGGCGTTCCTCCACCGTGTCGCAGAGGCCACAACGAAGGAGCTGGTAGACAGGATTGTCGAGGAATTGAGTCAGGAGTAGTCGGTATCCGGTATCCGGTACTTCGGACTCAACTACTCAACTACTCAGCTACTCACCCGCTCAAATCCGGCAACGTCCCCTTCTCATTGTGCTCGAAGATGAGGGCCGTCTCGATGTGATCGACCTCTCTCATCGTCGTGAAGCCGCTGACGGCGAGTTGACGGAGATGATCGGCGTCACGAACGACAACGCGGATCAGGAAGTCGTTCGGACCGGTCACATGCGACAAGCTGATGACCTCGGGCAGAGCGGCGGCATGGAGTTCGAACGCCTCGACCTCCTCGGCGGAGTGGCGCCGCAGGCGGACGGCGATCATGGCCTGGAGTCCGATCCCCAGGACGCGAGGGTCGACGGCGGCGTGGAAGCCGGAGAACACGCCGATCGTCTCCAGACGCCGCATACGTTCCGAGCACGTGGACGGAGCGATGCCGGCTCCGGCTGCCAACTCCTTGTTCGAGAGCCGCGCATTGTCCTGCAGGAGGGCGATGATTGCGCGATCCGTACGGTCGAGGTCGGGAACATCGGCCATTTGGCGAATCCTCTCCGGATCGGGTAGCGGTTTCTAGCACGATACCCCACAATGCCGTTATCGGCAGGTTGTCTGTACGGACTTCGGCCCGTATCGACGAACAGCGAACGGAAGGACACAGTGTGCGGGACGAGTACGATGACACCATCGCAGGGAAGAAGCTCTCACCGGAGAGCCTCATGATGAGCTACGGCTACCGGCCCGAGTGGTCGGAGGGCGCTATCAAGAGCCCCATCTTCCAGACGTCGACCTTCGTTTTCCAGACTGCCGCTGAGGGCAAGCGTTTCTTCGCACTCGCCGAAGGATCTGTTGAAGCCGAGGATGGCGAGAAGCCGGGACTCATCTACAGCCGGCTCAACAACCCGGACCTGGAGATTCTGGAGAATCGTCTCAGGCTCTGGGACGGTGCCGATCGTGGCCTCGTATTCGCCTCAGGGATGGCGGCCATTACGACCGCGATGCTCGCCTATCTGCGTCCCGGTGACGTGCTGTTGCACAGCGCCCCGATCTACGGAGGAACCGACCACTTCGTCCACGACGTCCTGCCTGAGTTCGGCATCCTCACCGTGAAGTGGGAACCAGACATGTCCGAAGGAGACATCGACGTGGCCCTCGAAGCGGTCCTCGAAGGGAGACGCCTCGGCGCGATCCTGATGGAGACCCCGGCGAACCCGACGAACGACCTCTTCAGCATCGCGATGGCTCGGCGGATCGCCGATCGTCACGGCGACGGAGAACGTCGCGTTCCGGTCGCCGTCGATAACACGTTCCTCGGGCCGCTCTGGCAACACCCGTTGAAGCACGGTGCCGACCTCGTGATCTACTCGGCGACCAAATACATCGGAGGCCACTCCGACCTCATCGCCGGTGCGGTGCTTGGATGCCACGAAATGATGGAGCCGGTCGCCGGGATGCGCACCGTTCTCGGGAGCATGGCGACACCGCTGACGTCGTGGTTGATGATGCGGAGTCTCGAGACGCTGGATCTCAGGATGCGCAGGGAGACCGAGAGCGCTCAGAAGATCGCAGCGTTCCTCGTGGCGCACCCGAAGGTAGTGGACGTCGGTTACCTCGGCCTCCTCAAAGAGGGCGACCCCGGGTATGAGATCCACAAAGAGCAGGCCGACGGACCAGGAGCGATGATCACCTTCTGGATCGATGGGGATGAGGAAGAAGCGTTCCGATTCATTGACTCGCTGAGCCTCATTCACCTTGCCGTGAGCCTCGGGAGCACGGAGACGCTCGTCGAGCATCCTGCGACGATGACGCACGCAGGCCTCGATCCCGACGAGAAGAAGAAACTCCGGGTCAACGGTGCGCTCGTGCGGCTGTCGATCGGTGTCGAAAACCCCGATGACCTGATCCACGACATCTCGACCGCGCTCGACGCGGTCTGACGAAAGGACGATCACCATGCCGCGAAGCTGGGCGGAACCCTGGAAGATCAAGATGGTCGAACCCCTCACGATGACGACCAGAGAGGATCGCGAGCGGGCGATCCAGGATGCCGGGTTCAACACATTCCTCCTCAAGTCGGACGATGTGTACATCGATCTGCTCACGGACTCGGGGACGTCTGCGATGTCGGATCGTCAGTGGTCGGCGATGATGATCGGTGATGAGTCGTATGCCGGAGCAACGAGCTTCTACAAACTCGTCGACGCCGTTCACGACGTCTACGGGTACGAGGAGCTGATCCCGACCCACCAGGGCCGTGGCGCCGAGCACCTTCTGAGCCAGATCCTCATCACGCCCGGCGACGTGATCCCCGGCAACATGTACTTCACCACGACCCGCTTCCATCAGGAGTACGCGGGCGGCATCTTCGTCGACGTGATCATCGACGAGGCACACGATCCGTTGAGCGAGTTCCCGTTCAAGGGCAATATCGACATGGACAAGCTCCGTGCAGTCGTCGCCGAGCATGGTGCCGATCGCGTACCGTACGTGTCATTCGAGACGAACGTGAACATGGCCGGCGGCCAGCCCGTCTCCATGGCCAATCTCCGCGAGGTCTACGGGTACTGCCGGGCCAACGACATCTACGTGATGCTCGACGCAACTCGTGCGCTAGAGAACGCCTACTTCATCCAGCAGCGGGAAGAGGGATACGCGGATCGGTCGATTGCTGAGATCGTCCGCGAGATTGCCTCGTACTCCGACGGTGCGACGGTGTCATCCAAGAAGGACAACCTCGTCAACATCGGAGGGTTCCTTGCTCTTCGGGATCCCGAGCTTGCGCGCCAGGCGCGTGCGCTGCTCGTTGCATTCGAGGGCCTGCACACGTACGGCGGCATGTCGGGGCGCGACATGGAAGCTCTCGCCGAGGGAATCCGAGAGATGGTCGCGACCGACGACCACGTGCGAGCGCGCGTCGGGCAGGTCGTCTACCTCGGTGAGAAGCTCACCGAAGCGGGAATTCCCCTCATCCGTCCAATCGGCGGTCACGGGGTGTTCCTGAACGCCAGCAAGATTCTCGACCACCTGCCACAGGACCACTTCCCTGCGCAAGCGCTGGCAGCGGCTCTCTATCGGGACTCGGGAGTGCGCGGTATGGAACGCGGAAACGTCTCTGCGGGCCGGGACCCGGAGACGGGGGAGAACCGGCATCCGAAGCTCGAACTGGTTCGCCTGACGATCCCGCGTCGTGTCTACACACAGTCGCACATGGACGTCACCGCGGAGTCGGTCATCGACGTGTACAGGAACCGTCACGACGTGCGGGGTCTCCGATTCACGTACGAACCCGACTCCCTGAGGTTCTTCCAAGCGAGGTTTGAAGAGCTGTAGCCGGCCGGAGGCCGGCGTACTGAGTACTCAGTGCTGCGACCGAAGGTCGCTCAAAGCATGATCGGGAGCTTGATCAGGATGATGATCCCTGCGACAACGCCGACGATTCCGACCACGTTCACGAAGTGGCGGTTCCAGCGGTTCTCAAGTTTCGACGCGATCCCGGAGAAGAAGAGCACGGTCGCGAACAACACCGCCGTGAGCACGTAGTTGTCGCCGTTCTGATTCGCCGTACGGGCGTCGACGGCTGCTTGATCGGCTATCTCGACAAGACGTTGCGCTTCGGCGAATTCGGCGACCTGATACTCGTCCATGTCGAACGGTGTCTGCGGAGCATCCGGGTTACCGGCCGGGTCGGTTGCCAGCCAGGCATCCATAGCGGGACGGAATTCCTCGCGGAAACGGTTGTAGAGGAAACCCGAGAGGGTTCCGGTCGTCGGCGTGAACGTGGAACCATCGTACGGCTCGATGGCGCCTGTTCCGATGTCGTCGATGTAAGCGGCGATGAAGTCCGTAAACATCGACACGTCGATCTGAGCGAGTTGCCCACCGCGCGTATCCGCACGAGTGGACTCGGTTCTCGAGGCGCCGGCGACGGAGAACTGGATCGACTGCTCGCCGCCCCACTTCCCGGCCTGGAACGCCGCCCAGGCGGTGAGGACGACGGCTATAGCGAGGACGATCGACGCGATCGCTTCGATCTTGCTGCTCAGGTCGATCTTCTCTACGAATGACTCGTCGGTGGTGTCAGGCATGGTCGGGGAGCGTAGCCGCTTGGCATCTGGACGGATAGGGGATTAGACGTGGGCCGTGTCGACGATGTGGCGCTCGAGCATCGACCAGGTCGACGGGTGAGCGAGCTCGTCGCGCATCGACCGCAATGTCGCAAGGAACGATGGGATCGCGGCTTCGACCGACATGGGATTGCCGCGGGTGAGTTCAAGGACTCGTTCATCGGGCCGAAAGACGAGAACGTCGGTGTCCGGCCACTCCTTCTTGAGGAGGTCAACCTCGGCGGCGAGTGCAGTGCGTCCGACGCGATCGAGGATCTCCTCGTAGAACCGGCCGCCGCGCCTCGTCCCGGTGGCGGCCATGGGCGCCACGATGATGACAAGGTCCAGCGGATAGGGATTCGCGAGGAGCAAGTCGATGCTGGTGCCGGAGCTCACGCCTCCATCGATGTAATCGCGCCCATCGATGGTGACCGGTTCGAAGATGAGCGGGACGGCGCTTGAAGCAGCGACGGCGAGCTTGAGAGGAACGACGGGGGCCGCTTCTGTACCGAAGGGCACGCGGGTGCGACTCTTCAGATCGTGGGCGACGATGACCGTGGGACGATCGGGCCAGGCGTCGCCGAGTTCTCCAAGACTGTCCTCGACCCATCCCACCATGGCATCCGTCGAGTAGAGCCCCGGGCTGCCCAATGCAATACCGAGACCGGGGCGCGTGATGCTCGGGACGATGCCCGTGCGAACCCATCGAAGAAGGCCACGGGGGCGGATTCGTCGGTAGACGTTGTTCGACAGCCAATCAACGACGTCGTCGTCCTTCCGGGAGTTGCCGACCATCGTGTCGAGATTCAGCGCACCACCGCGCACCATCGCGGCGATGAACGACCCGGATGAGGTACCGATGACGACATCGGCATCCCCGGGATTCCAGCCGGTTGCCATCTGCAACGCGAACAAGGTACCGAAGTGATACGACGCGCCTGTGATGCCACCACCACCGAGAACCAGTCCTACCGAACTCATGGGTACAGGATACGACGCTCGATGAGCGATTCCATCGACCGTATCGTGACGGCATGCATTCCGTACCGTATGACGAGCGGGCGATCGCCCGGCTGTTGGAGAGTGCGACGCGGACCGATGGGCATCCGCCGTTCTCGGGGCACAAGCTCGAGGTGATCGGCGACGACCGATCGAGGTCGGGTGTATGGGCTCTCGGGTCGATTACGTGCGTTGTCGGAGTTGCGTCATTCCATGAGGCGAGCGGCCGCTGGGCCGTCGAAATCGCGGTAGCGCCCGAATGTCGTGGGCCTGAGATGGAGGAGAGATCGATTCGTGCGGCAACGGATCTGCTGCCGGGGTCGGCTGTGCACACGATCTGGGCGTTCCGGTCCGATCAGATCGAGGCAGCCGGACGCCTCGGCTACCGGGAGATCCGGGCAGTGCTGAGGATGGCGGGACCGATCCCAAAGACGACCAACGGACCGCCTTCCCGAATCGCGATCGGCACGGTGGAGTCGGCGGACGTTGGGGCAATGGTCGCCGTCAACAATCGGGCATTCTCCGGTCACCCCGAACAGGGAGCGATGACCGAGGCGGACTTCGAGACCCTCGCGGGCCAGCCGTGGTTCGATCCTGCGGGTGTCCTTGTCGCGAGAGAGGGGGAGCGGCTCGCGGGATTCTGCATCACCAAACAAGAAGGGGACCAAGCCGGTGAGATCTTCGTGATCGCCGTGGATCCGGTGGATCAGAACTCCGGCATCGGCAGGATCCTGATCGGTGCGGGCTTCGACGTGCTGCGGAGGCGTGATGTCACCACAGTCAGCGTGTGGGTCGACGAAGCCAACCAGCCTGCAGTCCAGTTCTACGCGTCACTCGGTCTCGCCGAAGACTTCAGGACACGCGAACTCGCTCCGTCCTGACACGGACGGCTTCGACGCCTGTTATCCGAAGGGTTGCCCGCACGACGGGCAGTTCGGGTCTTCCTCACGAGTCTGCGCGAGGCACCACGGACACGGGAGGTCGGTCAGGGCCTCCTCCGTTCCGAGGACCGGCAGAACCTCCGTCACGCTTGCCGACATCACCGGTCGGGACGACGTTCCGACGGCAACGAAAGCAACAGCGATGAACACCGACGCGATCGTAATTTCCAACATCTGTATCTCCTGGCTCCTACGACCAGTCGATCATATGACGAGAGCGCGAAATCTCCCGGTATTTCCGGCACGGATGCCATCGGCCGTCAGGATGCCGCGGTCTCGATGACCCGCAGGATCTCGTTGACGGTGTCCGAGTAGGAGTCGGCGCCGGCATCGGACATGCGTTGCTCGGCCTCATAGATCAACAACATGGCGGCGTGGTAGACGATCCATCGACTCATCTCGACCGGATCGAGCGTCTCTTCGTATCCCTCCTGGAACGCATCCGCAGCCGCAGATCCGGCCCGAATACGCAGGAGCCACGATGCTTTGGACAGATCCCACTCCGGTGATGCGAGCGTCGCCCACTCCCAGTCGACAAGTGTTACGGCCCCGGACTCATCGAGAACGAAGTGTTCCGGCGTGGGATCGGTATGAGCAGCTCGAGATTCGGATCCATTCGGCGGCGGAACGGCAACCATTGCCGAGTAGAGATCAGCATCGATCCCGACCCTTCCCCGATACCGGGCCATACGCCGCATCGTGGAAGCGAAGTCCACCTTGATCCACTCGCCATCGATCCCGCGTGTCAGGTTCGTCAATGCCTTCGGGTCGTGCCCGTGGACCGATGCCAGGACGGCGCCGGCTCTTCTGGCGGCATCGGTGCTGGCGGGGAGTGATCCGAGGCTCCACTGACCCGGATCCTTGAAGAGGGCCCACGGTGGTTCTTCGGTTCCGCTTCCGTCGATGCGAGCCGGGATACAGTCGAGTCCCTGGAGTGCTTCGATCGCGTGGGTTTCGCGGCGTTCGCGCGCCGCTGTGCCGTACACCTTGAGCAGGACGCTTGCTCCATCTCGCCAGATTCGGTATTGGTGATTCTTGGCGAGGGATTCGGTCGGGCGCGTCAGATCCTGGAAACGATCCCCATCTGCGATGCGCTCCGCAAGTGTGTGAGCGTCGATAGTTCCTCCCTCTTGTCCTGCACCATTCTCGCACGCGTTGTGTCAGATTGGGAAGGATGTAGCCTTAGCGGCCCCGAAATCAGCGAGAGATCAGTATGTCCTTCCAACTCACCCTTCCCGACGGCACCGTTCGTTCCTACGAGGACGGCGCGACCGGCCTCGACGTCGCCGCGTCGATCGGCGCAGGTCTGGCACGGGCGGCCGTGGCGGTCACCGTGGACGGCGAGACCCTCGATCTGAACAGGCCGATCGACCGCGATGGTGCGCTGTCCGTCGTCACAGAGAACACAGAGGAAGGCCGGCACGTCTTGCGCCACTCGGCTGCACACGTGATGGCTCAGGCGGTGCTCGATCTCTATCCCGGTGCGACCTTCGCTATCGGGCCTCCGATCACCGACGGGTTCTACTACGACTTTGACATCGGCCGTCCCTTCACTCCTGAGGATCTCGATCGGATCGAGACTCGGATGGAGGAGATCATCGAGATCGACCAATCGTTCGACCGGGAATCGCTATCGATCGACGACGCTCTCGAATTGTTCGCGGACCAGCCCTTCAAGTCGGAGATCATCCGCGGCGTGGATGAGGCCGAAGGAGCAGGAGAGAGCCGGGTCTCGATCTACCGCAACGACGCGTTCGTCGATCTGTGTCGGGGCCCACACATTCCGTCGACCGGCCGCCTCAAGGCCGTGAAGCTGATGCGATCGGCCGGTGCGTACTGGCGGGGTGATGAGAACAAGCCGCAACTCCAGCGCATCTACGGGACTGCGTGGGAAGACCGAAAGGCGCTGCGCAAGTATTTGAATCGACTCGCGGAAGCTGCGAAACGAGATCACCGGAAGCTTGGCACCGAGCTTGATCTGTATTCGTTCCCGTCCGATCTCGGGAGCGGCCTCGCCGTGTGGCACCCGAAGGGTGGGCTGCTGCGCAAGGAGATCGAGGACTACAGCAGGAGAACCCATCTCGCGAACGGGTACGAGTACGTGGTATCCCCGCACGTTGCCAAGGCGGACCTGTGGGAGACGAGCGGCCATCTGCAGTTCTACGCAGAGGGCATGTACCCGGCGATGGAACTCGACGGGGGCCAGCAGTACTACGTGAAGCCGATGAACTGCCCGTTCCACATCCTCATCTACAAGTCCAGGAGCAGGAGCTACCGGGAGCTGCCGCTCCGGCTCTTCGAGTTGGGGACCGTGTATCGCTACGAGCGATCCGGAGTCGTCCACGGGCTTCTCCGGGCCCGTGGCTTCACCCAGGACGACAGCCACATTTTCACCACGTTCGATCAGATGCCGAACGAGCTCCAGAGCCTGCTCGATTTCGTCTTGATGGTCCTGCGGGACTTCGGCTTCGACGAGTTCGAGGCCGACCTCTCCACCAGGGATCCAGAGAAGTCGATCGGATCCGACGAATTCTGGGAGGTTGCGGAGGCCTCACTGGCGAAGGCGCTCGAGAAGGCGGAACTGCCGTACCAAGTGGCTCACGGAGAGGGATCGTTCTACGGGCCGAAGATCGACATTCACGTCAAGGACGCGATCGGCCGACGGTGGCAACTCTCGACCATTCAACTCGACTTCGCTCAGCCCGAGAACTTCAGTCTCACGTATACATCGTCGGAGAACGTGCGTGAACGACCGGTCATGATTCACCGAGCCCTCCTCGGTTCGATCGAGCGGTTCGTCGCCGTGCTCGTCGAACACTATGCGGGCGCTTTCCCGGCTTGGCTGGCTCCTGTGCAAGCAACGATCGTTCCGGTGGCGGATCGGCATCAGGACTATGCGTTCGAGGTCGCGGCTGAATTGAAGGATGCGGGCGTCCGGGTCGACGTCGATGCAGCCGGCGAGACCGTCGGTGAGAAGATCCGAAGGGCGATCACCCAGAAAGTTCCTGCGGTCCTCGTCGTTGGGGATCGCGATGTAGATAATCGCACAGTAGGACTGCGGCTCCGCGAGGATGATGCGGAGCAGCGGGGAATCCCCCTCGACGAGGTTGTCACCAACCTGGCCGAACGCAGCGCCCCGCCGCGGTAGAACCAAAGACACGGCGCCCGTTCGGGCAGTCGGTGCAAAGCAGAAGGACCTGAGACTGTGAAGAGTTTCGTCAACGCCCTGGCATGGCTCGTGCGCCGTGCGCCGTGGGCCGTCATCATCGTCACCGTAGTCGTGGCGCTCGCTCTCGGCAGTTTCGCCGGCAAGTACCAACCGTCAGACGACCCGAACGATGGGTTCGCTCCAGATGCTCCAGAGTTGGTTGCAGCCGAAGCGATCGGCGATCAGTTCGGTGGAGACACGAATCAGAGCGTCATGCAGATCATCGTGTCTTCGGATGCTGGTGACGTCATCACACTCGACGGTCTCGCATCGGTCGCAGCAGTTCGCGCGACGATCGAGAATGGCCCGGTTGCGCCCCACTTGTCGTCATCGCCGGATCAGCCACCGATCGTGTCGTACCTCGGCCCCGTCGAGCAGGCAGTGGCGTTTGGAGCGCCCGCCCCCGTCACCGACGATGACGTCAAGTCTCTCTACGCACTGGCGTACGGGCAGATGCCCGAGGAGCAGCAAGGCTTCGTGGGCGGGATGCTTCCGTCGGCTGCCGATCGCTCTACGTTGGTCTCGCCGAGCGGTCTGATGATCTCGTTCACGGTGGGTGACTTCGAAGATCTTGACTACATCGAAGCGTCGACCGCCACCGCCGAGGCGATCGCAGCAACGGAACTTCCCGACGGCTTCACGGCCGAGGCGTTCGCGTTCGAAGTGATCTTCTCAGGAACCAGCGAGTTCCAGTCCGAGATCGGGCGACTGTTCGCGAGCGCCGGATTCATCATCCTGCTCGTGCTCACCACGGTCTTCCTGGTCCTGCCGGTCAAACGGAGGAACAAGATCATCGCCGGTGTCGGCATCGCTGCGATGCTCGGTGCGATAGCGATGCTGGTCCTCCCCGGACTTGCCAAGGGATATCCCGACTTCTTCCCATCGGGCATCGCCGACTGGGAAACGTCGATACTCCTACCGGCTGCTCTCGGCGTCTTCGTTCTCGTATTCGTCGTGTGGTCGGTCTCAGCAGGCAAGCTCCGTCGCACCGTCGCAGACACGCTCGTGACGATGGCCGGCATCGGATTCGCCATATCGATCATGAACGGTCTCGGATACTTCATCTACGGCGTGGCCGGGCAGATGAGCCAGATCCTTCCGATCCTCCTGATCGGCCTCGGTGTCGACTACTCGATCCACATCACATCGAGGTATCGAGAGGAAGTGTCGGAGGAGGAACCCGTCGCAGACGCCGTCACGACCGGGATCCGCACCGTCGGAGTCGCTCTCGTGCTGGCCACGATCACCACAGCCGTCGGCTTCCTGACGAACGTGCTCAACGACATCCCGGCGCTCCGCGAGTTCGGTGTCCTTGCAGCGATCGGTATCACGGCATCGTTCATCATCATGCTGACGTTCGTGCCCGCCGTTCGGCTTCTCCTGGATCGGAGAGGTGAGGCACGCGGCACACTTGATCGGGTGAGCCTCAAGGGCGGGGATTCAAGGTTCCTCCCCAGACTCATGGGCCGGACGTCCTGGCTCGCGAAACACGCTGCGGTCCCCACGTTGATCGTCGCCCTCGTTCTCGGAGCCTTCGGCGTGTTTGGTACGAGTCGCCTCGAGGCCAGTTTCAGCTTCATCGACTTCGTCCCCACAACCTCGCCATACCGGGCGACGCTGGGAGCCCTCATCGATGACTACGGAGGTGGCTTCGGAGAAAAAAGCCAGGTGCTCGTCGAAGGAGACGTCGCCACACCCGACGCCTATAACGCCATGGTCGAATCGACGACGAACATGACGGCGATCGATGATGTGGTTCAGTTCGGTTCATTCCCCGCCGCCGAGTCTCCGATTGCTCTTGTGCTTCAGTTGGCGAATCCCGAGTCGCCGGGGTTCGACCCTGTCGTGGCACAGGTTGCCGGCGCCTCGGGGATGACATCGACCAGCCTTCGCGTCTCCGAATCGGCCGATGTGAGTGCGCTTTACGCCGCCCTCTTCGCGTCGGATCCTGAGGCGGCCGCGAGAGTTCTCTGGGTGGACGATGGCGGATCGTATTCATCCGCCCTGTTCACGATCCAGACACAGGCCGGCGAGTCGGGTGCGGGAGACCTGCGGGACGACCTCAACGATGCGTTCATGCCCGTGCGTGACGCGGGCCTCACCGCTGTAGCGACCTCCGATGAGATCATCTCAGAAGTGATCATCGGAACGCTGCAGGATTCCCAGGTCTCGTCGCTGATGTACACGCTCGTCGCCGTGTTGATCCTGTTGATCGCGAACTTCTGGTTCGAGGTCAGGCGGCCGATGCTCGGAGTCATCACGACGCTGCCGGTCGTGCTGGTAGTCGTGTTGTCCTTCGGGATCATGTGGGCCGTCGGCATCCCGTTCGGCCCGATCACCGCGACCGTCGCGGCACTCGCGGTCGGGATCGGAATCCCGTACATGATCCACGTGACCCATCGCTACGAAGAAGACCGGATCCGAAGCGACAACGAGAACGACGCCGTCCAATCGACACTGACTCACACGGGCGGTGCTTTGGCAGGGTCGGCGATGACGACGATCTTCGGATTCGGAATCCTGATGACGTCAACCACGATCCCGTTCCGCCAGTTCGGCTTCGTCACGGCATACACGATCCTGCTGTCGCTGCTTGCCGCCATCCTCGTCTTGCCATCGATGCTGGTGGTGTGGGACCGGTGGCATCGCCGGCGCGGAGAAGAAACGCTCGACGCTTCGCGTGTGGAGCACTCGTTCTGAGAAGATCACGCGTAGATCAGTAGATCAGTAGATCAGTAGATCAGTAGATCAGTAGATCAGTAGATCAGTAGATCAGTAGATCAGTAGATCAG
>JAMBLK010000073.1 GCA_023336855.1 Actinomycetes bacterium | reverse complement strand
GGCACCGTGGTTGGCGGTGAACTCGTTGCGGGCGACGATGCAGCCGAAGCGCGGTGGATACCCGTGGAAGAGGTCCGGGCGATGCTCCTCACGCCGACGATGATCGATCTGATCGACGAACTCGGTCTCTGAGTCCCTACTGTGCGAGACATGATCGACATTTCCGCCGTACGAGCCGACACGCCGGGCACCGCATTCGTTGCACACTTCAACAATGCCGGAGCCTCCCTGATGCCACGACCGGTGCTCGACAAGGTCACCGGGTATCTCGAGGAGGAAACCCGCCTGGGGGGGTACGAGACCGCGGCCAAACATGACGACGATCTCGAGGCTGTGTATGGCTCGCTGGCGAGACTCGTCGGCGCGAGCCGATCGGAGATCGCCCTTGCCGACAGCGCCACGAGGGCATGGGACCTGGCGTTCACGGCGATGCGGTTCTCCGAGGGTGATCGCATCCTGACCACGACCAGTGAGTACGCGTCGAACGTGATCGCATTCCTTCAGGTCGCGGAGCGGACCGGTGCCGTCGTTGAAGTCGTACCGGATCGCTCGACGGGGGAGATCGACGTCGATACTCTCGACGCGATGATCGACGAACGCGTTCGGTTGATCGCCATCAACCACATGCCGACGAACAGCGGTCTGGTCAACCCGGCTGCCGATGTTGGCCGGGTCGCGAACGTCCACGGAGTTCCGTACTTGCTCGACGCTTGCCAGTCCGTCGGTCAGATGCCGATCGATGTTGGGGAGATCGGCTGCGATCTGCTGTCGGCGACGTCCAGGAAGTTCCTGCGAGGACCCCGCGGTGCCGGGTTCCTCTACGTCTCGGAACGGATGGTTGATCGGCTCGACCCCATGGTGCTCGACCTTCATGGAGCGAGGTGGGAGGCACCGGACCGTTATGAGATGAGATCAGACGCTCGGCGGTTCGAACTCTGGGAGCGTTCGCCTGCCCTGGTTCTCGGCCTGGGAAGGGCTGCCAACTACGCGATGGACATCGGTCTGGAAGCGATCTGGGAACGGGTTCTGGATCTCGGTGAGATGCTCAGAAGGGGGCTCTCCGACGTTGCGGGTGTGACGGTGCGCGACATCGGCTCGGTCCAAGGGGCGATCGTGACGTTCACCGTCGACGATCACGAAGCGGAGATGGCAAAGGTGGCCCTCTTTGAGCGGGCGATCAACGTCTCCGTCACGACCCCGTACTCAGCGCGATTCGACATGGAAGCGAGGAATCTGCCGAATCTCGTGCGAGCCTCGGTCCACTACTTCAACACAGAAGACGAGATCGACCGACTCGTCGCAGCGGTGGCCGCCCTCTGACCAATCGTTTGTGCTTACGTTCACAATAATTGTGGTCGTAGACACAAACGATGGGGTTTGGTGCCGTCGACTCGATCAGGGGTAGGGGTCGCCGGCCTTGAAGGCTGCGATCACGGCTGCCGCATCCTCGGTCGCGATCACGTAGGCGCGGCCGTCGCTGCCCTTGTAGTTTTTCACCGGGAGCGTGACCCGGTCGATGTTCGAAGACTGCAGGCCGAGAGCCGACCTGCCGAGGCTGGTCATCAACGCAAGGCTCAGTCCCTCATCGGCGGTGATGTTGTCGGCGAACGTCGGCAGGAACGCGGGGAGATTGAAGGCGCTCGACGGTGAGACAACCTGATCGAAGAGTTGCACCATGATGTCCTGCTGGCGCTGCGTTCGGGCGATGTCTCCGCCGCCGGATCCTTGCCACGAACCGTCCCTGTACTCCTCGTACGTCCGCGACCGGGCGTAGGCGACAGCCATCTCTCCGTCGAGGGTGTGTGTACCTGCCTCGACCTCGAACCCGGACTTGCCGTCACGTGCCGGGTAGGGGAAGTCGATCGTCACACCGCCGAGTGAGTCGACGATCCGGCCGAATCCGCCGAAGTCGATCTCGACATAGTGGTGGACGGGGATACCGGTCTCCTGCTGGACGGTCTTGATGAGAAGGTCCGGTCCGCCGAAGACGAATGCCGCGTTCAGACGGTTCGTCCCCTGGCCTTCGATCTCGGCCTGGAGATCGCGGGGGAGGCTGAGGAGTTGGATGCGTTCGCCGGGGACCAGATGAGCGAGCATCATCACGTCGGTTCTGCGGCCCGTGAAATCGCCGAAATTGTCCTCCCAATCGTCGGGGAGATCTGACCGGTCGTCGGTGGCGATAATGAGGAAATTGGCCGGTTCCGGAGATCCGGGCGCCACGGTTGCGAGACTGGTCAGCTCCTCCGATGGAATCCGGTCGATCTTGCCCTCGGTCCACTTGACGTACCCGATCATTCCGAACACGCCGATGACTGCGAGGATGAGGAGAGCGAAGAATGCCTTCTTCGCGAAGCCGCCCTTCCTCTTCGTCGGCGCGGTGGGAGGTGGAGGCGGCGTTTGGGGGATCGTTGGGTACGTCTCGGTGGTCATGGCCGTGAAGAGGCTAGAGCCGGAATCCTGATACGGCCGTAGTCCGTAGTGGGGAACCGAGTACCGGATACCGAGTACCGACAACCGACAACCGACAGGGCGAGGCCATCCGACGCGTTACTCTCACGCCATGCCTTCTGAGACCCCCATCAAGATCCATTCCCAGGACGTGACCGACGGCCCCGCCAAAGCTGGTGCCAGAGCGATGTTGCGTGCCGTCGGCCTGGGCGAGAACGATTTCGTCAAGGCTCAGGTCGGTGTCGTGAGCGCCGGCAACGAAGTGACACCGTGCAACCTGACCGGCCCGAGGCTCTCCGCCCGGGCCAGAGAAGGCGTGAACGAAGCGGGAGGTGTGGGGCTCGTCTTCACCACCATCGCCGTCTCCGACGGAATCTCGATGGGGCACGAGGGCATGCGGGCCTCGCTGGTCTCCAGGGAGGTCATTGCAGACTCTGTTGAACTCGTCATGCACGCAGAACGGTTCGACGCAATGGTCTCGATCGCCGGCTGCGACAAGTCGCTCCCGGGGATGCTCATGGCCGCAGCCCGGCACAACCTCCCGTCGGTGTTCCTCTACGGCGGATCGTCCCTCCCCGGCAAACTCGACGGTATCGACATCTCGATCGTGGACGTCTTCGAAGGCATCGGCGCCCATTCCGAGGGTCGAATCGATGACTCCCAGTTGTTGCGTATCGAGCAGGCGGCCTGTCCCGGGGTTGGATCGTGTGCCGGAATGTTCACGGCGAACACCATGGCATCGGTTGGTGAGGCACTCGGTATGTCGCTTCCCGGTAGCGCTTCGGTGCCCGCCATCTCGAAGCGTCTCGACGACTATGCGCGCCAGTCCGGGGAAGCAACGATGGAGCTGCTCCGGGCCGGCATCCGCCCCAGAGACATCATGACGAGGGAGGCGTTTGAGAACGCCGTGACCGTGGTGATGGCGCTCGGAGGGTCCACGAACGCCGTGCTTCACCTGCTCTCCATCGCACACGAGGCTCGCGTCGACTTCACCCTCGAGGACTTCGACCGGATCAGCCGGCGGACCCCCCACGTCGGTGACCTCAAGCCGTTCGGCCGCTATCACATGGTGGATCTCGACCGGATCGGTGGCGTGCCCGTCGTGCTGCGTGCGCTCTACGACGAAGGACTCATCAACGGAGACACGCTGACCGTGACCGGCCAGACGATGGCAGAGAATCTCGAAACGGTCGTGTTCCCCGACCAGCAGGACGTGGTGCGGCCATTCGCAGAACCGGTCGCTGAAGAGGGTGGCATCGCCATCCTGCGTGGCTCGCTCGCCCCCGGCGGCGCCGTCGTGAAGATCGCCGGGATAGATCTCGACGTCTTCGAAGGAACCGCCAGAGTGTTCGATGATGAACAGCATGCGCTCGAAGCGCTCTGGTCCCATGATCTGCACGCAGGGGATGTCGTGGTGATCCGCTACGAGGGCCCGGCGGGAGGTCCGGGGATGAGAGAGATGCTTGCGATCACTGCGGCGATCAAGGGTGCGGGCCTCGGAAAAGACGTGTTGCTGATCACCGACGGCCGGTTCTCCGGAGGGACGACGGGCCTGTGCATCGGTCACGTGGCTCCGGAAGCCGCCAAAGGCGGACCGATGGGTCTCGTGCACGAAGGCGATCGAATCCGGGTCGACCTGCCGGCACGGCGCCTCGACCTCCTGATCGACGAGAAGGAGATGGAGGCACGACGTTCCGAGTGGAAGGCACCCGAACCCCGATACCCAACCGGTGCCCTCGGGAAGTACGCCAAGCTGGTCGGAACCGCCGAGTACGGAGCTGTGTGCGACTGATCCCACACTGGGAGTCGCAGCGATAGTTGGTTGACGGGCGCGCCTCGTACAATCCCGATCTCGGATTGGCCATGGGGGGTGCTGAACGCACCTGGGGGTCCGGTCCGGTGTCCACTGCCCGCGAATCAAGGCCCTCATGAAACCCCGATCGTTGTCCCTCGTTCTGATCGCGTTCGTCGCGATTCTCTCAGCCGTCGTCATCGTTCCCGCGTTGGGCGACCCTGGAACCACCGTCCCCAAACCCGCGCCGAACGTAGTAGCGGCGTCATGGAATTCGTCATCGACCACGACGACGTCGATGAGCACGAGCGCGACAGCCGTTCCGGTGACCACGACATCGACCACCACATCAACAACCGTCGCACCCACGACGACGACCCAGGTGGTGACTACCACCACCAACGCTCCGCCGACCACGACGACGGCTCCGCCGACGGCCGCAACCGTGAAGACTCCGGTGACGACGACGACGGTCCCGCCGACAGTCACGACGACGGTCCCACCGACCACGCCAACGACGTCCGCTCCTGCACCGACAACGACGACCACTACTGAATCCCAGCGTATTACAGGATTCGACTCCTCGGCAGAATCCCAATTCGTGTCGCTTGTCAACAACCTTCGGGCATCCGTCGGCCTGCCGGCTCTCGCCCATGTCGGGGCGCTGCAGTCGTATGCGCGATCGTGGTCCCAGCACATGGCGGAGACCGGTACCTTCGCGCACTCGAATCTCTACGACGTCCCCGGCCCATGGCAATCCGTGGCGGAGAACATCGCCGTCGGAACTGCCGTGCAGTCGGCATTCAACGCGCTCGCCGCCAGCAGCGGGCACTACGCCAACATGGTTAACCCGACGTTCACGGAGATCGGCTCGGGCGTGTGGACTGACGCCGGCGGCAAGCTCTGGGTCACACACGTGTTCCGTGGTTGAGGCCCGACTGCGCTCGTCGAAGCGACTACTATCGTCGTCATGAATCTCAGCATCGAATACTGCGCCGTTTGAGGCTATCGGAACCGTGCCGTGCGCACGGCCGATCAGCTGCTCGACGAGTTCGAGCGAACCATTGACCGACTCATCTTGATCCCGTCGAGTGGCGGGAGGTTCGAAGTCATGCTCGACGAACGTCTCATCTACTCGAAAGCGGAGACCGGCCTCCATGCCGAGTATGAGGACATTGCTGGCCCCCTGAGGGAAATCCTGACGTAGGACCCTATCCGATCGACGCCTCTCTCCAGTTTCATGAGTTCAGTGCGATCAACGGTCTCCGCAAATGTGCAGAATTCCGGGAGTTGGCCTGAACAGACTCACCCTGATTCCCGACATGCCGCATATCGATACCAGCCCGGCGCTCACCGAGATCAAGGCCACGCAGCAACCTCCCATCGGGTAGCCCCCGGGGGACAGGAAGGAACTGAATGAGCGAGTACACAGAGGGCGTCGCCGGATATGTCGCCCGTGGCGAAGCTATGGCCGCAGCCGAAGCGCACCGACGGTCGGTCATGCGGACGAAGAAGTTCGACACGATTGCGGTCCACGGTGTCTACGACATGCAGGCCGCTCTTGCCAACCAGGGCAGCATCATTGAGCCAGGGTATCTGAGCTCAGCGGAGCACTTCGAGAACAGCGACCACATGGAGGCGGCTCTCGCGTACTTGATGCCGGCGTGGGTCTACTCGCGGATAGCGAACCCGACGGCTCACTATCTGGAAGAAACGTTGGCGCTATTGGAGGGCTATGGCTTCGATGGGGAAGTGTCCGCGCTGGCGACCTCGTCCGGCATGTCAGCGATCTTCATGGCCACCAATCCCTTCTTGGAGAACCCCCGTCCAGGGATGAACATCGTGGCCAGTGCTCGCTGCTACGGCGGCACCTTCATGTTGTTCGGCCAGCGCTACGGCGCGGAACGAGGCATCGACGTACGCTGGGTTCGTGATCCACTCGATCTCAACGAGTGGGCAGAGAAGATAGACGGCAACACGCGATTCGTGTACGGCGAAACCCCTTCCAATCCGTTGGTCAGCATCATGGACATCGAAGCGGTCGCAGGGATCGCTCATGCCGCGAACCTGCCGCTCATCATCGACAGCACGGTGGCGACTCCAGCGCTGACTCGACCCCTCAACCTTGGCGCCGACATCGTCGTTCACTCGACAACAAAGTCGATGACCTCGTCAGGGTTCGCCATCGGTGGCGCGGTCGTCGCGCGACACGGGATCGTCACCGATATCGGACCGGACGAAATGCGCGATAACTTCGCTATGTACGTCAAGCTCCTTCCATTCCGCGATCACGGTCCGGGTATCAGCCCGTTCAACGCTCTGATGACGATCAGCGACCTACGCACACTGAGGCACCGCATGGACTTCGTGAGCAAGTCAACGATGAAGGTCGCTCGCTATCTGGAGTCACACGACAGCGTCGACCGAGTCGCCTATCCCGGTCTTGAATCAATGCCGGGTCACGATGTCGCCAAGCGGACCATGTGGCTTGTGGACGGGGCCGATGACTACGGAACCGAAGTCAACCGCTTCGGGCACCTCCTGGCATTCGAAGTCAAAGGTGGGGCGACCGAGGCCCGAAGGGTCTTCGACGAGTTCGAGATGATCTGGCGGGCAACCGACCTCGGTCGGATCAAGAGTGTTGCCACCATCCCCGCTATCTCGACTCACCAACAACAAGGTGACGAGGGCCGCGACTTGGCTTCAGTGCCGATGAACCTGATCCGACTCAACATCGGCGGTGAGCATCCTGGAGACATCATTGCCGACCTGGATCGAGCCTTGGCGGTGTTGTAGAGGAGTGCGACGGTCGCCCCGCCGACTATCTGAGGACTCATCCCAGCCGGGCCCCGCCAGCCCGCGGTTGGCAATACATTGGTGTCGACTGGGGCCGACTTTCGACGCATCTGCGATCGGTGAAACGGGATCCCCGATAGCCTTCCGCGGGTGAAGCAAGGAATCAGCAGAACCGTTCTCGTCTCGGATCTCGCCATTTCAGACGGGCCGTTCCAGGATGCCGCGCGGGATTTCGTTGCCGGGACCTGCAGCATGTGCCGCATGACGGTTCTCGAACAGGACGCCCGATTCCATGACGCCGGCTACCTCTGCACTGATTGCTGGCAGTTCGCTGCCGGCATCGTTCGCTGACACGGTCCGCGACCGACACACGCCGCGTCAGTTGCCGCAGATCGGGCGTGTCCTGTCCACCTCGACCGGCTCGCCGTGAACCCAGGTCTCAATGACCACGGTGCCCCGCAACTGATCGGGGTCGCTCACGACCGGATCCCGGTCGACGGCAACGATATCGGCAGGGCTCCCGGGGGAGAGTGGAAGCGGTTCTCCGAGAGCGATCGCTGCCCCATCAGTGAAGAGCGACAGTGCCCGATCAGGGAAAAGACCCTCGCTTCGTGTGACACCGGCCCTGTCTCTTGCCAGAGCCATCCCTTCCCACGGATCGGGCGACTCAACCGGACTGTCCGATCCGCCGCACATCGGAACTCCGGCATGGTCCAGCGATGCGAACGGATATGTCGTCACGATGCGATCGGATCCGACGCGATCAGCGATCCATTCGAATTCAGATCCGAGGAACGCAGGCTGAACCGATACGACTACACCAAGACGCGCGATCCTGTCGATGTCGGCGCGGTCGAGGACGGACGCGTGTTCGATACGGAGTCGCTGTGGCGAGGCGCCTCCTATGACCAACTCCTCATAGAGATCGACAACCGCTCCGTTGGCTTGATCCCCGATCGCGTGGAGTGCGACCATCCCACCCATTCGGAGCGACGCCTCAGCGAGGAGATGATCCGAGGCGTCGAGCCGCATCGTGCCGAGCTCGTCTGGACGATCGCTGAACGGGGCGTGCATCGCCGCCGTGTGCCCGCCGAGACTTCCATCGGCGAAGCCTTTGTAGCCCGCCCAGCGGAGCCGTTCGCCTGCCTCATTCAGGCGATGAGCTGCGGCTTCGAGATCGTCGACGCTGCGAGCGATGACGAACCCGTGGACATTGATGGGAAGGCGATCAGCGACGGCGGTGATCGCGGCGACCTCGTCCCCGAGACTGGCCCACGGTCCATCACCGAGTCCAAGCATGGCACCGATCGAAGTGATCCCGAGGCCGCCCAGGCCTGCCAACGCATCGAGTAACGACTGCTCGGTCAGCGATCCCGAAGCGTCGAGACGGGTCGAGACGAGGTCGATAGCAGTCTCTCTCAGGACACCGGTTGGCTGTCCTTGTGCGTCACGGTCGATCGAACCGTCACCGGGGTCCGGAGTGGTGGCGTCGACGCCCGCGTGACGGAGAGCAGCCGTATTGGCGATGGCAACATGACCGCAATAGCGGTGGATGAGCACGGGCCGATCCGGCACGGCCTCGTCGAGATCGCCCCGGGTGGGTAGACGCCGCTCTGCGAGGGTCCCATCATCGAGACGGAGGGCCACCAGCGGCTCGCCGGGCGCGAGCGCTGTCGCGGCCATCTTGATCGTGTCCTGGAGTTCTCTGATGCTCGTCACGCTGTTGAGCGACGTTCCGGAGAGCGAGGCAGCGTATGTCACGGGGTGTATGTGTGCGTCCCGCAGACCCGGGATCAGGACGGCACCGGCGTACTCCTCGACCTTGACGCCGGGACCTTCGAGAGTCCGTTGGTCTCCCATGGCAATGACGTGACCGTCTTCGATCAGGATCGCGTTTCCGGGGACGCCACGAGCCGTTCTCACGGCATCGGCGACGAGAAGTCTCCGATCGGTGGTCATCTGAGGTGATCCGGAACGGCAGGCTGGAGAATCCTTTGGAGAGCATCATGAACCAGGCCGTTGCTGGACAACACCATCGGTGTTGCCGGGACGGAGTCGTCTCCGTTGAAGTCGGTCACGCGACCGCCGGCCTCCCGCACGATGAGTATTCCGGCCGCCTGATCCCACGGGGCGAGACCGAGTTCCCAGTACGCCTCATACCGACCTGCTGCCACCCATGCGAGGTCGAGTGCTGCAGAGCCGAATCGGCGAATCCCGTTGACGGAACCCAGCACGGCTCCCAGCACCGCTGCGTACTCATGGGGGTAGTCCCCGTGGTCATACGGGAATCCGGTCGCCGTCACGGATCGATCGAGATCGTCAGTTCTCGACACGTGGATTCGACGTCCGTTGAGATGTGCACCGTTCCCGGCGGCGGCGGAGAAACACTCGTCACGAAGCGGGTCGTAGATGACTCCGGCGATCGGCCGGTCGTCCTCCCACAACCCGACGCTGACCGCGATCTGGGGGATGCCGTGCACGAAGTTCACCGTTCCGTCGAGCGGGTCGACGATCCAGAGGCGGCCGCCGGGGATCGTGCCGCCGCGCTCTTCAGCGAGGATCGCATCGTCCGGTCGGTGCTCCGAGAGGATCGACAGCACGGCCGCTTCAGAAGCGTGATCAATCTCGGTCACCGGATCGAAGCGTCGCTTGTAGTGCGCCGTCACTCCGCGGTCGAACCCCTCACGAAGTATCGCCCCACCAACCCGCGCGGCTTCAATCGCCAGTCGAAGATCGTCCATCCCGCCAGCCTACGGCTGTTTGAGCTGCCAGTCGCCAGCTACCAGCTGCCAGCAAGAGGCCCCGTACATGTTCCTCGTGCTGGCTGAAACGGAGTCGGACCATCGTCCTTCGCAAACCGCACTGAAGACGACCGCAGATCCGGTGAGCAAGTTCGGGCTGGTGGCTCGAAGCTGGCAGCTGGTAGCTGGCAGCTCATACCTCATGTCTCATGTCTCACTACTCTTCGCGACTCATGGCCCTTCCCTATCTCGCTGCGCTTATCAGCGCTCTGCTCATGTGGGCGGCGTTCCCACCTCTCGACATCGGACCGCTTGCGTTCATCGCGCCGATCCCGCTGTTCTGGGCGCTGCGTCGTGTCGAGCAAGGATTCGAGGCCGTGACAATCGGATTCCTGTGGGGAACCGTCTTCTTCGGCACTCTGCTCTTCTGGATCACCATTCTGGGCTTCATTGCATGGGTGCCACTCGTTCTTCTCATGTCGGCATACTTCGCGGCCTACTCCTTCGTCGTTTGGGTCTTCAGACTCTGGCCGGCTTGGCGATGGTGGCTCATCGTCGTCGGGGGGTGGGCTGCGATCGAGTTCGTGCGGGCACGGTTTCCGTTCGGCGGGTTTCCTTGGGGCAACATCGGCTACGCGGCGGCCGGGATGCCTCCTCTTCTCGGAACCGTGCAATGGGTCGGTCCGGCAGGTTGGACGGTGCTGGCGGTGGCATTCGCAGCTGCGGCCGCGCTCTTCCTGGAGTCCCGGAGCAACTGGAGGCGACTGGTCGACGTATCGGTCGTGATCGTGTTGCTTGGTGTGGCTGGGGCATTGTTCCCACCGAGGACGGATGGGCCACCGCTCCATGTTGCGATCGTGCAGGGTGGCTCCCCCTGTCCGATGATCCACTGTCAGAACGAGAACCAGCGGATCTTCGAATCTCACTTGGAGTGGACGGAGACGATCCCTGACGGCGGTGCGGACCTCGTCGTCTGGGCAGAGAACTCGACGGGGACTCCGTTTGACCCTGAGAGCAACGACGCCGTGAAGGCGGCCATCATCGCTCAAGCGGGAAGGATCGGCGCCTACTTCCTCGTGTCGGGGACACGGACCGTCGAACCCGACGGATTCCTCAACGTCAACGTGTTCTACTCACCGGAGGGCGTCAAGATCGGCGAGTACGCGAAACAACACCCGGTTCCGTTCGGTGAGTACGTTCCGCTGCGCTCACTGCTGGGATTCATCCCCCAGCTCGATCAAGTGCCGAGGGACATGGTTCGCGGTACTGAACCCGTCGTGTTCCCGATGACGCTCTCCACCGATGGGGAACAGACCCAATGGCAACTGGGCTCGGTGATCTCGTTCGAAGGTGCCTTCACCAGATCCGTCCACGCGATCGCCGATGCCGGCTCACAACTCATGGTTGTTGCCACGAACGAGAGCTCCTACGGCGAGACCGCCACATCCGACCAACTTATCGACATGACGAAGGTGAACGCTGCGGCCATTGGTCAAGATCTCGTCCATGCAGCCATCACGGGCAAGTCGACGTTCATCACAGCAGCGGGCGAGGTAGGTGAAACCACCGAGGTGTTCACGGAGGGTGTGCTCTACGGCGATGTTGCGATGCGGAGTGCAGGACCAACGGTGTTCACGAGATTCCCGAACTGGGTGACACTGCTTGCGATCCTCGGTCTGGTCGGTGCGCTGCTCTGGCCGGGAGAGGGTGGCCTCGAGGCGCTCGCGGGACGGCATCGGTCGTCGGATTGATGAGGCCTTCCAAAAACAGTTTTGCAATGTTGGGATAGTGCAAATAGGATGGGGTCAACAAATCCCGGTTCATCCCGTCGGCGTCGTCCACCATCGACTAGCCGGCAGAGCCAATAACACTCTCCTCGGAGGTTATCCATGTCAGATATCATGAAGGCGTCTCGCCCCCAGGGTCGATCCCGCCGTCCCAAGACCTATGACGAAGGCCGCGTCTGCGGCACCGCCGATTGTGAGACCATTCTCTCTCGCTATAACCGTGCGGAGTTCTGCCATACGCACAAGCCCGTCAAGTACCCGCGTCTCCGCGGCGTTCTGACGCAGAACTGATCTAGACCAGTACTGAGTACCAAGTAAGAAGGCGACGCCCCTCGGGCGTCGCCTTCTTCACGTCTGGCGGAGTCGCGGTCTCAGGACTCGTAGGTCGTGATCGCCTGGTCGAGGATGTCGATGCCGTTTTCGAGATCCTCGAGCGACACGTTGAGGGGTGGAACGAACCGGATGACGTTGTTGTCCGGACCACAGCAGAGGATGAACATCCCGTTCTTCTGCGCCTCGGCCGAGATCACCCCGAACGCGTCTGAGTCGGGCTCCCGGTCCTGCTTCACCAACTCAACGCCGATCATGAGTCCCATCCCCCGCACGTCGCCGATGGTGCGGTGCTTCTCCTGCAGGTCTTCGAAACGGGTGAAGGCCAGGTCCGAACGCTCGGCGACGCCGGGAATGACCTTCTTCAACTCGTCGACGCCCGCCGCGGCTGCCGCGCACGAAACGGGATTTCCACCGAATGTGCTGCCGTGAGATCCCGGCTCCCACTTGGCGAAGATCTCCTTCGACGCGCCGATCGCAGAGAGCGGAAGGCCGTTGGCGATCGCTTTCCCCATCACGAGGATGTCGGGATCGATCCCGTAGATCTGGCTTGTGAAGAACTCTCCGGTCCGGCCGAACCCGGTCTGAACTTCGTCGACGATCAGGAGGATGCCGTGCTCATCTGCCAGGTCCCGTATGGCCTGCATGAATTCGAGGCTTGCGGGGTAGTAGCCGCCCTCGCCTTGGAGCGGTTCGAAGAGGAATGCTGCGATCTCGTCCGGCATCACCTCATGCTTGAAAATGAGGCGCAATTCGTTGAGGGCGTATGCGTTCGCGTCTTCCTGTGACATTCCCCATCGGTAGGGATGGGGGAAGGGGGCGACGAACACGGACGGCAAGATGGGGTGGTAGCCACGCCGATACTTCGCTCGTGATGTCGTGAACGCGACTGATCCCATGGTGCGGCCATGGAATCCACCGCGGAAGACGATGACGCCTTGGCGGCCCGAAGTCTTCTTGGCAAGTTTCACGGAGGCTTCGACGGCCTCGGCGCCGGAATTCATGAAGAAGATTTGTTCGATGCTGTCCGGGGCAACGTCGATGATCTTCTCGGCCGCGTCAGCACGCGACTTGAACAGGAATGATCCGCCGGCGTGCCAGAGGTGGGACAGTTGCTCATGCGCCGCGGCCTCGAGGGTCGGGGGACGGTGGCCGAGGTTGGTTACTGCGATGCCACAGGCGAAATCGAGGTACTGCTTGCCATCGACGTCGGTGACCCACGAACCTTGACCATCGACGATGTCGATCTGCGAGTCGTACGCGATGACGGGGGCGATGACGGTGTTGAGTCGGTCGGAGAGGTTGGTCACGGTGTTCCTCCTTGTTGGGGGGGGCGGGGGGACGTGCGGGATCCAACCGTTGCTACGGAGCAGCGAAGAGGTGGCCTCGGTCGGTAAGAGGTGTTCCGAACATGGACCCATTATGCCTGACTCCGACGGCTGCGCCGCCGGAAGAAGTAGATCAGTAGATCAGTAGCAAGTAGACCAGTACTGCTACAGCCTTACAAACCCTTGAACTCCGGGTCTCTCTTCTCCACGAAGCTTGCCATCGCTTCTCCGAGGTCGTTGGAGTGGAGGAATGCGGCGTTCCAAAGGGCCACGTAGTCGAGGGCTTCGTCGACGGTCCGGCCATCGCCTGCTCGAAGAACGGCCTTCGTTCCCTGGACGGCCAGCGGCGAGTTCGCAGCGATGGCTTCCGCGGTCTCGATCGCCGCGGCGACCACGGCGTCGGCATCGGCGAGGATGCGAGTGATGAGGCCAAGTGAGGCCGCCTCGCCTGCGTCAAAGTCCCGACCCGTGTAGGCAAGTTCGGCAACGCTCCCGGGGTCGATGATCTTTGGGAGGCGTTGGAGCGTTCCCACGTCGGCCACCATTGCGAGCCGCGTCTCCCGGATCGAGAAGATCGCGTCGACGGCGGCGTAGCGAATGTCGCATGCGGTGATCAGATCGACACCCGCCCCGATGCAGTATCCGTGAATCGCTGCGATCACCGGTTTCGGACACTCGGCTAGTGAGGAGAAGGTTCGTTGCATCGTCTTGACGAGGCGCCGTGTCTGGGCACGCTGGGCGACCGGTGACGCAGGCGCCGGTGCCGTGAGATCGATGTTCCCGGTGACGAGCGCTGGGCCAAACGCCTTCAAGTCGATCCCAACGGTGAAGGCGGCACCCTTGGCCGCCACGACGACGGCGCGAATCTCGGGGTCATCGCCCAATTCCTCGATGACGGTGGGGAACGAGGTCCAGAAGGCCGGGGCGAATGCGTTGCGCTTGTCGGGGCGATCGAGCCACACGATGGCGACGTGGTCGCGGCGCTCGACGATGACGGGTGAAGTGGAGTCCATGTCGAGAGCGTAGCGAAAGGGGTCAACCGAACCGGCGGAGCCCCTCGTCGAGGCGCTCGGGCGTGTCGACGCTGAACCACGAACGCCCGTCCTCACCCCACGATCGCCACGTGTCTTCGTGGACCAGGTTCACAGTGACCTGATCAAGGGCGGTGATGATCGACCGGCACCCGTTGTCGAGCGTCGCGGAGGCTGCACTCAGGAATGTGGGGCGATAGATCGCACAGGTCACCTGCTGCCAGCCGTTGTGAAGAGGGATGACGGCGTCGCCCTCGAGTTCCAACATGTCGAGAAGCGTCTGGGGCTGCACGAACGGATGGTCAACGGCAACGAGCACGACCGTTCGCTCGGGCTCGTGTCGAAGAACCGTCTCCAACCCGGTGAGCGGACCCCTCGAGTCCGTCCTCCGATCCGGGATCGCCGGGGTGCCATGTGGCGCCTTCGTTCTCCCGACCACGATCGGATCACCGACGGCGGAAACAGAGTCCAGGACGGTTTCAAGCATCGTCGACGATGCGAACGGAACCACGGCCTTGTCGGATCCCATTCGGGTGCTATCTCCGCCCGCCAGTACGGCAACGATGGGTCGCTTCATGGCAGGGGACGGTAGCGGGAACCTGATGCTGGTCCGGAACCGTCGAAGTAACAGACGGCCGGCACCGGCGCCGGATGACACCCGACCAAGGGGAGAACGTGATGACTGGTTTCAGTCTGAATGGCAAGGCTCGAATCGCAGCGGCGGCCCTGGTGGCCGCTGTTCTGTTGTTGGGGGCGTGCAGCGGCAGCTCCGACTCCGGTGGGTTCGACGAGACCGAGTACATGACCACCATGGCGACCGAAGAGACGACATATGCCGCCGCTGGAAAGGCGACCGAGGAAGAGCTTGGTGACACGGACGGGGCACAGGCCATCGCCGTGGTTGCACCTATCGGTACCGACATACCGGTGGGGCTCAAGATCATTCGCGATGGTCGGGTTGAGATCAGAGTCGACCCGGGTACGTTCGGACAGATCTCATCGCAGCTTCGCAGCATCGCCCAGGATCTCGGGGGATACATCACCGCCGGCGAGACCTACTTGCAGGAGATCGACGACGTCGCCTACACCGTCGGTTGGTTGACGATGAAGATCCCGCAGGACCGTTTCGACGATGCGCTCGATCGTGTTGAGGGGATGGGAGAGCGGCTCAGCCTCAATGTGTCGAGCCAGGACGTGACAGAGGAGTACGTGGATCTCGAGGGACGGCTCGGCTATTGGAAGACCCAGGAGGAGTTCTACACGCGCCTCATGGCTGAGGCGACCGAGATCGAGGATCTCGTGACGATCCAGACCCGAATGCAGGATGTACTCTTGAACATCGAGCAGATCGAGGGTCGTCTCCGCTACCTCGACAGTCGGACCAGCTTCTCGACACTCACCGTTGGTTTGACGGAGGTGCCGGGGAGCACGCCGATTGAGGAACCGGACGACCCGGGCGTGCTCGAAGAGGCTATCGATCAGGCGGGCACTGTGCTCCTTGTCACGATCGGCGGACTCATCGTGGGCGCCGCGTTCGCTCTCCCGTTCATTCTGCTGGCGTTGGTCGGCCTTGGCCTCTGGATGGCGATCAGGGCGATCCGTCGCCGCAAACCGGAGAGAACAGAGCCAACGTCGTCAGACGAGTAGGAATCGGATGGGCTGGGAGCTGGCGGCTGGTAACCGGCAGCTCTCTATCCCAACGTGAACGGCGGATACTCATCGGTGAGACCGGCCGTCCATCCCCATGCCCGAGCCCACCAACGCTGGTAGTTGAGAACGAACTCGTGGATGCCGAGCGGAAGGGTGCCGGTGAAGACGACGACGATGTAGCCGACCCAGGCGACGAGGAGCACACCGAAGCTCATCAGGAACAGGATGAGGAAGTGCGGAAGCGCTGCGATCGAGCGGAGCAGCACGATGCCGAGCATGGCGAGAAGGCGGCTCTGTGGCTCCGGCGCCGGCTCTACCGAGACCGTGACGGGGTAGTCCCGTTCGACTCCGAACGTCGGGTAGACATCGGTGGTGCCGGCGAACCAGGCAACGATCCGCGTGATCCACCGAAGGAAGACGAGTTCGAGGCGACGGATGAGATCGGGCATCCGACCGTTGAACGCGATTCCCCAGTAGCCGATCCACGCCACGATCTGGATCATCAAACCGAACAGGAAGAGCAGCACGATGTGCGGCAGAAGAAGAATCGCTTTGATGAGGACGATCCCGGAGGCTGCGAGCCAGCGGTTCCGCTCCTCGTCGTCGACCGGGGCTTCGACGGTGATTGGGTATATGGGGGGTCCGCTCATTGGCGCAACGGTACCTGGTCCATGGCGCTTCGTCAGCCCCAGTGCGTTTCGCGATAGCGGAGTAGTTCGTCGGCGAGGAGCCGCCTGGTCGAATTGCCGATCCTGACGTAGAAGTCGGCAGTTCTCGGCCCTTTGGGTGTGTCGACGAAGACGGGACGATTGGATGGCTCGACTACGACCCGGCAGATGTCGATTCCGCCGATCGGCTCGAACGCCACCGTGACACGCGTTGCCGCCGTCTTTCCGAGAGTGCGTTGAAGGTGGTCGATGAGCCAGAGTTGGAAGCGATCATGATCGGCAACCTTCCCGAGGCTCAGGTCGTTGTCGAGACCGGTCGGTTCGCCGTCGTCGTCGACACCGATGAGGAGCGTGCCGCCGTCGGCGTTCAAGAAGCCGGCGACGGTTTTGGAAATCACCATCTCCAGTTTCTCGTC
>JAMBLK010000072.1 GCA_023336855.1 Actinomycetes bacterium | reverse complement strand
TAGAGCGGCTGCGGAGGCGTCCCGGCAACCGACTCGGAGATCATCACGGCCTTCCCCAACGTCAACCCTGCGAGGTCGGCGAGTTGCTGGGCCTTCGAACGGGCGGCCTCCCATGCGGCGTCACGAGCGGCGGAGATGAGTTCCTCATCGTCCTCGATCGAGAAGGAGACGCCGGAGACCTGGATCTCGTCACCGACCCCGCTCACAGCGGCATCGATCACCGAACCGGCGGAGTCGATGTCGCGGATCTTCGCAGTGACGGTGTTGCTGACGCGGTATCCGACGAGTTTCCGCTGATCACTCGAGTAGTCGTACTCGGGGTAGATCGAGTAGTTCGCCGTCTGAACATCCTCGGTGGCGACACCGGATGATGAGAGCGTCGAGATGAGCTGATCGGCGAGGGCTGCCGCGTCGGCGACGGCCTGTGTCACTGTTGGGCGGAGTACCGACACTCCGAACGACATCTGGAGCGTGTCGGGTGTGCCGAACACCTCTCCACGTCCCGATACGGCGATACCGCTCGCCGTTCCCTCGGCTCCTGTGTTCTCGACCGTCACGCTCGGCGTGCATGCAGCGATCAGGATCGCTGCTCCGGCTACCAGTCCAATTGCGAGTTGTCTCACGGTCACCTCCGTTGATGCATCATCAATATGACGATCGTAGGCCGGCGAAGGGTTCCCAGCCTTCCAAGCGGACATAGAATCCTGGACTTCGAGATTCATGAAATCTTCATCGTTCTCGACGCCTGATACTCATGGGGCGCCGTTTGACTGAGGTCACGAACTGAGACAAGGAGAAACTCGATGAAGGTCAAAGCCCGTTCTTCCTAAGCGCTCCTCCTCGGAGCAGTGGCGCTGGTAGCCGTCATCAGCTTCGCCGCAGTTGCAGTTGGTGCAACATCCGACGACACCAGCTCGAGCGCGTCAGCCGCAGTTGCGATCGAGGCGTCTGCGTCATCGCTTACCGATGCCGAGGTCAAAGGCATCGTGTTCATGCGCGAAGAGGAGAAGCTCGCTTACGACGTGTACATGACATTCGCCGATCTCTACGGCCAGCCGATCTTCTCGAACATCGCATCGGCGGAGGCTCAGCACATGGCGGCAGTTCTCGGACTCATCGAAGCGTACGATCTCGACGATCCGGTAGACGACAGCCCGGTCGGTGTGTTCGTCGATGAGGAGCTGCAGGCTCTCTACGACGATGTGATCGAGCAGGGAGCCGCGGATCTAGCGGCGGCGGTCGAAGTGGGCGCGGTCATCGAAGAGGTCGACATCCTCGATCTCGAGAAGTATCTCGGCGAGACCAACAACCCCGACATCATCCAGGTGTAGGAGAACCTGCTGAGTGGATCAGGGAACCATCTCCGAGCATTCGTCTCACAGATTGAGGCTGCCGGTACCGACCGAGATCCGGTCCTCATGGAAGAGACTGCGTATGAGACCACGCTCGCGTCAGAGATGCAGCGAGGTGATGCATCAGGTGCCGGTCGCGGTGAAGGCGAGTACGACCACAGCGACGAGGCTCAGCAAGAACACGGCCAGGGTGGCGGTATGCAGGGCCAAGGTCAAGGCGGTATGCAGGGCCAGGGCCAGGGCAAGGGCGGACAGGGCCAGCACGGGCAAGGCATGCACGGGCAGAGCGGCTAGTTACGGCAACTTCCAAATCGCGAACTAACCACCGCGTCCGGCAGATCAGATGACGAGTGCGACGATGGCTCCCATCGCCAGCACGATGCCTACGGTCTGCACCGGGCGCGGTCGTTCGTGCAGCACGATGACGGCTGTGATCGCTGTGAACGCTGGGTAGAGAGACGACAGCACCGTGCTGATTCCGAGCGGGCCCCGCTGAAGGGCGAGAGCGATCGATACGTTCGCAGCCATGTCGAGGTTTCCCAATACAGCGAGCATGCCGAGAGCGCGGCCTCCGGGCGGCGATGCCACGCCTCGGAACCCGGCGATGGCGAACGCAATGGGGATCGTTGTGCCCCGGGCGCCAACGAGCGGCCAGAGACCAGACGCCTCTGACGTCTGGGCGAGAGCGATGAAGAAGACCCCGAATGCCGCGCCGGCGAGGACTGCGCGGCCGATCATCCGCACATCTGCGCTTCTCCCGGTGGGGTCGAAGCCGATGAGGAGGACCGCCGCGAGGGCGAGAGCGATACCGATCCAGTGCCTCGTCGAGAGTTCGGCGCCCTGACTGAGATCGACGACCACCGGGATCACAGCGGTCGTCGCCCCGGCGATCGGGGCAACAATCGTCATGGAGCCCGCTGCCAGGGTCGAGTACAGGGCGGCCAGACCGACGAGACCGATGGCCCCGGCCAGAGCCCCCCATAGGATGTCCGCGGTGGTCACGACCTCTGCGGGAACGACGAGTAGTCCGATCATCAGCACTCCGAGCCCAAGTGTCTGGGACCAGGCCGTCACCGTCCACACAGACGAGCGCCGGGTGGCGATGCCTCCGAGGAAGTCGCCGAGTCCATAGAAGACGGCGGACGTGAGTGCGAGGAGCTGGCTCATGGGCTGATGGAGCGTACCGGCGAGGGCGGTTGTGTCCGATCCGGCGCTTCCGGTGCGAACGAGAGAGCGTGCATCGCTGACCGACTACGGCTTCAACGGTGAATCGATCGTGGCTGCAACGAGAGCCACTTCATCGAATTCGGGGAGTGAGAGTCCGG
>JAMBLK010000071.1 GCA_023336855.1 Actinomycetes bacterium | reverse complement strand
CGCTGCCACCCGGCAGGGATCGGTGGAGCCTTCGGATCCCGCGAGGACATCTCGCTGCACATCCACGTCGCCATGCTCTCGCTGGCGACCGGTCGCGCCGTCAAGATGGTCTATGACCGTTCGGAGTCGTTCGTCGGCCACGTGAAGCGACATCCCTCGCGCATGTGGTACCGCCACGAGGCCGACGGTGACGGGAGGCTCGTGAAGGTCGAGGCCCGGCTCATTCTCGACGGCGGAGCATACGCACACACGAGTCGCGCGGTGATAGCCAATGCCGCGTACTTCGTGGTCGGGCCCTACAACTGCGACAACGTGGTTGTTGACGCCGTGGCGGTGAAGACGAATAACCCGCCGTGCGGCGCGATGCGTGGATTCGGAGCAGTGCAGACGTGCTTCGGCTCCGAGATGCAGATGGATCGCCTCGCCGAGGCGCTCGATATGGATCCACTCGAGCTTCGGCGCCGCAACTTCCTGGCCGCGGGAGATCCGCTCTCCACATCCGGTCAGATCATCGACGGTTCGCTCCCGACGCTTGCCGTGTTGGACGCGGTCGAGTCGATCCCGCTCCCGGCGGAGAGGATCGAGGACGACCCCCGCTTACTTCCGGGTGGGACCGGGCTGACGACACCTGCGTCTTCCGTCGTACGCGGCGTGGGGTACGCCGTGAACATCAAGAACCTGGCCTTCTCCGAAGGCTTCGATGACTTCTCCGAGGCCCGGGCGATCATGACCACGGCCGGCGTGGAGATTCACACCGCTGCCATGGAGGTTGGTCAGGGTCTCGTTACCGTATGCCAGCAGATCGCGCGAACCATCCTCGGCACCGATCAGGTTGCAGTGGTATGGGACGACACGTCGCAGATCGGATCAGCCGGATCAACCTCGGCCTCACGTCAGACACAGATGACCGGTGGAGCGGTGCATGCCGCTTCGGTCGGACTTCGTGACAAGATCCTCGCCGCCCACGGTGGAGATCAACTGCGTGAGGACGGTGTCTACCAGGGTGACGATCTGGTCGCGACCATTGCTCAAATTTGTGCCGACGGACCGGTCGTGCACCTCGTTCAGTTCCGTCATCCAGAGACGTTCCCGCCGGATGAGAGGGGCCAGGGCGATATCCATGCAGGGTTCGTCGTTTCGGCACACCGTGCAGTGGTCGACGTCGATCCGGAGCTCGGGCTGGTTCGCGTTGTTCAGGTCGACACGGCTCAGGACGTCGGTAAGGCCCTCAACCCCCAGGCGATCGTCGGCCAGTTGGAGGGCGGGACCCTGCAGGGTGTAGGCCTCGCGGTGATGGAGCAACTCGTCGTCGACGAGGGCATCATCCGGAACCCAACGTTCACCGACTATCTGATCCCGACGTTCGTAGATGCCCCAACGGTCCATACCCGCGTTATCGAGGAGGGCGATCACTTCGGTCCGTTCGGGGCCAAGGGGATCGGGGAGTCTCCGACGATCAGTTCCACGCCTGCGGTCGTCGCAGCGATTCGAGCCGCTACGGGCAGGGATCTCACCAGGGTTCCTGTGCTCCCCGAGGACATCATCGGAATCTGAGCGATGTTCTCGGTGACAGCGGTCGTACTTGCTGCAGGGGCTTCCGAACGCATGGGGGAGCCGAAGCTCCTGCTCCCGTACCGGGGGGCCACGGTGCTCGATGCAACCACCGAAGCAGTGACGGCGAGTGCGGTCGACCGGGTGATCGTCGTCACCGGCGCCCGTGCCGAAGAAGTCGAGGCCTCGCTCGGGGCCGTGACCTCTTCCTCCCCCTCAGGGGGAGGTGCCGCCGAAGGCGGCGGAGGGGGTCAAGGTCTTCGATCGGAACCGTTTGACCCTTCCCGTCAGCGCCCGGAGGCGCTGCCACCCTCCCCTGACGGGAGGGAAGAGGACGACGCGCACCGCGCCGGGAGTCCATCGATGATCGTCGTTCGAAATCCGGATTACCGGTGTGGGAACATGTCATCACTCTTGACGGCCACCGCTGTTGATCCGGCGGCCGAGGCGTTCATCGTCGTTCCGGGCGACATGCCGACGATCCGCACCGCTGCGCTCGACTCCATGATCGAACTCTGGTTCGAGACGAGGCCGTGGGCGGCCGTGGCCGAGTACGACGACCGGATCGCCCATCCATTCTTGCTCTCCCGTACGGCTGTGGATGCCATGGATCAGATGACGGGGGAGAAGGTGCTTGGTCGACTTCTCATAGATACCGACGACGACCGGGTGATTCGGCTGTCGGTTCCCCACAAGGCTCCCCGCGACGTGAACACGCCCGAAGACTACGAAGCGCTGGTCCGTCGTAGATCAGTAGATCAGTAGATCAGTACTGCTCTACTGATCTACTGATCTACTTGCTACTGATCTACCGGTTCCACCTGGAACTGACCATCGGGTGAGGAAGTAGGATGTTGGGTGTGCTTTGACAAACTGTCAAGACTGGGCACGTGCCGCTATCCGACGAGTCAGATGAGGAGTTGAAGTGACGATGAATCCAGAGTTCGGGCCACGAAGGGCGACGTGGGTAGAGGTGTCGGAGCCGGCGGAGGGGCTGTCGGATGATCTGGCGGCCCTTGAGCGGTTCGACGAGGTGTACCGAGGATTGTGTGCGGTGTTGTTCAACTACGCGCAGTCGGGGCATCCAGGCGGTTCGGTCTCATCGGGGCACATCGTGGCGGGACTCCTGTTCGACGGCATGGACTACGACGTCGG
>JAMBLK010000070.1 GCA_023336855.1 Actinomycetes bacterium | reverse complement strand
GCCTCCGGCGTCGAGTGGATTCCCGCTGCCTGGGCAAGTTCCTGCTTCGAAGGGTTGATCAGAACCGTGTCGTCTTGGAGGAAGACGACGGGAAGCTCACTCGTGGCACCCGTGGCCGTTGCGACGACTGCGGACGCATCGGAATCCCGTTCGATGTCGATGAACCGATAGGGGACCTCGTTGCGGGCGAGGAACGCCTTGGCCTCATAGGTCGTAGGCGACCAGGTGGTTCCGAGCACCCGGATCCCGTCGAACGGAGCGTCGGCGTTCGCCTGCCAGTCGTCGAGCACGTCATCAAGGATCGGATACAGTCGCTCTTCGGGTGGACTCCACGGTTTGAGGAGGTAGTGATCGAGGCCAACGTCGTTGATCGCCTGAATCGCAGCTTCGGTATCGGCGTATGCGGTGAGGAGCAGTCGCTTGGCCTGAGGGAAGATCTGGTCGGCGGCCATGAGGAACTCGGTGCCGCTCATCTCGGGCATTCGTTGATCCACGACGAATGCGGCCACCGTCTTCGACCGGTTCTTGAGTTCCTGTAGCGCATCGAGGGCTTCGGCACCCGACGAGGCTGCCATCACCTGATAGGTCGATCCGTAGTGGTTCCGTAGATCGCGTCGAACGGCGGCCAGCACTTGCGGGTCGTCGTCGACGGCGAGGATTACTGGTCTGCTCATGGGGTCCCCGGGTTCGTCGCTGATGGTGAGCCTATCGAACACGAACTTCCCACGCCGGGGATTTGTTTCGCTACGCTCGAAAGCCTGAGGGGAAGGACCAACTGGTGGACAGCAACGTACGGCTCGTAGTCCTGGGCAGTCGCGGATCCATTCCGGTGTCCGGAGCGGACTTCGTGGTGTATGGAGGTGGAACGACATCGTTCGCTCTTGTCGTCGATGGTCGAGTGGTGGGGTTCATCGATGCCGGGACCGGTGTCGTTCCCTGGCGGGACTTCGGCTTGGCGGTCGGCCCATCCATCGACGTGTTCCTTACTCACTATCACTGGGATCACATCCAGGGTCTCACGATGCTGGATCTCGTATGGAGCGATGATCATCAGATCACGATCCACGGCCCGAACGACCCGAGAGCAGCTCTGACATCGGTCATCGCCCCACCGTGGTTCCCGGTGTCGCTTGTTGATGCGCCGTCCATCCGTTTCGAGCCGATCGTGGGACCGGTTGAACTAGAAGGGCTGATGATCACGCCGTTCGGTGTCGAGCACCCGCAGGGCGCCGTCGGCTATCGCATCGATGGGCCGTCGTCCAGTGTCGCGATCGTCACCGATCACGAGGCCGGCTCGGATCTGGATGGGTCCATCGTCGATTCGATCCGTGGTGTCGAGGTACTCATCCACGATGGTCAGTATCAACCCGACGAAGCAGAAACTCATCGGGGGTGGGGCCACTCGACCTGGGAAGATGCCGTTGCCGCGGCGCTGCTGTCGGGTGCGAACCGATTGATCCTGACCAGCCTAGATCCACGGCGCACGGACGAGGGGGTTGACGTTCTCGTGCACACCGCCAGGCGGGATTTTCACTCGACCGAGGCCGCATACCCGGGCCTTTCGGTGTCGCTATGAAATTCGCCGCGGTGGCTCCGCCGCGGCTGCGGACGCTGGAGGAATCGGAGCGAACCGCAACCTGGCTCGAACTCTTCTACGACCTTGC
>JAMBLK010000069.1 GCA_023336855.1 Actinomycetes bacterium | reverse complement strand
TCCCCGCCGGCGGCGGTGTGAGCCCGCGGAATGGATTGGGGCCGGGCGCGAGCCGCCCCTTTGGACGGCTCGCGCCCGGCATTGGGCCCCTAACTCCGGCCCAAACCGGCCAGTGGGTGATCTTCCTCGATAACTGTCAGATCGATGATCTCGGCGATTTGCTCCGTGTATGGAGTCGCCACCGCAGCGAGATCGTGGATCTTCGTCTCGATTTCGGCGACGGCGGCCAGCAGATGCTGCAGGTGCACAGAGATCAGCGCTTCCTGGCGGTTGGCTTTACCGACGATCTCGTCTGCGATCCGGTTGGCCTCCTCGGTGGCCTCTTTCAACCGAGTCTCGACAAGGCGCTGATTGAGATCCAGGACCTGGGCCTTCTCGCACGCAGCGGACGATCGAGCGCTCTCAGCCTCGAGCAGCAGGCGGAAAGAATCGTCCTCTGCCTCAGAGAGGCGCTCAACCCATTGAAGGTGTGCATCGATCACAACCCGGTCCCGATCGAACTCCATCGAATCAACCTCGGCATGTGCTTGCACCAGGAGATCGTCGGCATCCCGCTGAGCCACCTGGAGCATCTGTGCGATCTGAGCGGCACTCTCGTTGATCATCTCGTCCCTGGTGCGCTGCGCGGCAGCGAACGTTCGCCGGATAGCATCGACGGAGTCGTCTGCTTGCGCGACTCGCTCCTGGAGTTCGGCGGTGTCGTGCTCGTGGGATCTGAGGGTGGCGATCAGCCGGTCCATGACCCGGTCGACCTCGACGGAGTCGTAGCCCTTGCGGCGCACGCGAGCGAACCTGTGTGCCTCAACAGTTGATGCTTCAATCTTCATGCGTCCGTCTCCCCGGATCCCTCCGCCCGTCGCTGCCCCTGCAATCCTGCAGAGCGACCGGGTTGGTCGCATTCGGATCGGAACCCTACGCTGAACACCAGAAATCTGCAAGGGAATATCAACAGGGTGGACTCCGAGCTCGGAGTCGAGTAGAACAGTCACATGGATCGCATCATCGTCGACATCGAAAAAGAGTGGCTCTCTGTCGCGGACATCTGTGAGTACATGGACGTGTCCACGTTCGTTGTTACCAGCCAACTGCGGTCCGGTGGACTGCCGGCGGTCAAGTTCGGCAGGGAGTGGCGCGTGTCGCGGCAGGACTTCGAAGACTGGATCAACGATCAGCGTGTCGACACCTCCACGCGGGTTGACGCCAAGCTGACGTGAGCGGTCCCGGCCTCATCGACTGAGAAGACCTGTTTCGGCCCTATTCGCCCGGCGGTCGTAGGAGTAGCCTCGGTGTCGCCGACACGCAGGAGGTCACGGTGCTGGATCAGGCTCAGATCGATCGACTCAGGCGGACCGACACAGGGGGGTACCCCGTGCTCTCGGTCTACGTGAATCTTCAGCCGGGACCGGAGTCGTTGCGAAATCTCCCCGCCCGGATCAAGGATCTTCTCTCGCAGGCCGAGTCCTCGTCGGAAGCCCTCCCGCGGTCGCAGCGTCTTTCGATTCGAGGAGACCTGCAGGCACTCTCTCGCGATGTCGGGCGGTTCGGCGCGGATCTTGGCCACGGGGTTGCCGTCTTCCGTTCGTCAGGAGCGGGGATCGACGAACAGTTCGCGCTTCCCGGACCGGTGAGAGATAGAGCCATCGTTGATGCCGCTCCCTACATCCGGCCACTCGAAGCCATGATCGAGCACTATCAGCGGTACTGCGTGGCAGTCATCGGTCGACGCTTCGGATCCATCTTCCGGTTCTCCATGGATCAACTCGACACCTGGGAGGAGATGCGCGACGAGGAGATTCGCAAGGCGAACTACGGCGGTTTCTCTGGATATGAAGAGCAACGTGTGCGCGCAAGAGCCGACGAGATGGCGGCTCGGCACTACCGCCATGTAGCGGAGCGTCTCACAGAACTGAGACGATCGGATGGCGGATTCGATCTCCTCATTGTCGGCGGATCCGATCCCCATGTCGCCGGACTGCTCGAGGCGCTTCCTCCAGACGTGGCGGAGCTCTCGGCCGGAACGTTCGTCATCGACCCGGGAACGATGACGCCGGCGACGGTGCTCGACCACGCCCGTCGGGTGGCAGGCGAGTGGGAGGTGCAGGAGGAGCATCGACTTATTGCGGATCTCTTCGAGGCCGCGGCGTCCGGACGAATGGCAGTCCTCGGTCTCGAGGAGACGTGCGCCGCCGTCAACCGTCATTCAGTGGAAGTGCTCTACGTGCAGGCGGAGCGCACCACGCCCGGATCGACCTGCGTCAACTGCGGGCGCGTGACCTGCGAGATCGGGTCGACCTGCTCGGTCTGTGGTGGACCCCTCCGTTCGATTCCCGACGTCGTCGATCGCCTGAGCGAGTCGGTTCGCGCTTCGGGCGGCCGTGTGCGGCACGTCTTGAATGCCGGTCCTCTCGCGGAAGTCGAAGCCGGTGCTCTGCTGCGATATCAGGATCCGATGGTCGATCCGACCTGACCCGCGGTACCGTTACCGTCCCATCGAAGGAGGGACCGTGCCACGGATCGTCGCTGTGGTTCTCGCTAATGACCCGGGATCAGGCTTCGCCGGGTCGAAGTATCTGAGCGACGTTGGTGGCATCACGCTCATCGACCGAACGCTTGCAGACGCGTCCGTGTGGCCGGTGGACGAAGTCGTAGTCGTGCTGGGTCCCGATGCCGAGGACATTGCTTCCACGCTCGAGTCCTGGGACGCGACCTTCGTCATCGATCCGGAGTGGAAAGAGGGTTCGGCCGCCTCGCTACGTGTCGGCCTCGACGTTGTGATGCGTGGTCCTGCAACAGACTTCGTCCTCATTGCGTTAGCCGACCAGCCTGGAGTGCCGGCGAGCGACGTCTTTGCTCTCCTGGAAGCTGCCGAGGACGTCGTAGCCGTCGTCCCGAAGTATCGGTACCGGCGCGGGTTCCCGATCGTTCTCGCCAGAGAGTTGTGGGAACATCTACTCGGATCGGAAGGCGACGCTGACCTCCTGGGTCTTCTCGAGAGCCACCCTGCCGGCGTCGCCGAGATCTGGTTCGATCACCTCGAGACCCCACGAATCCAGCGCCCCGAGGACATCACCGGTCGATGACGATGGTCGAGTGGTCGGGGCGTTCGAGCGTCCGGTAGGATTGCGACCCCGATACTCCAGATGCGACCAGAGGGGATGGGCAATGGCATCGATTGCTGCGATCGAATCGATGGATCAACGTGACGCGACGAAGCTCCGTAAAGCCGGAGTGCGGACCACCGATGCACTACTGAAGACTGCCGCCACGCGAACCGGACGTCGCCGGCTTGCCAGGGAAGCGCACCTGTCAGAGAGTGAGATCCTTTCATGGGTGAACCGTGCTGATCTGATGCGGATCAAGGGGATCGGTTCGGAGTATGCAGACCTGATGGAGGCGGTCGGTGTTGACACAATCCGCGAACTGCGACGCCGCAACCCGGATCGTCTCTTGACCGCCATGACCGAGATGAATGCAAGAAGGCGCCTGATCCGTCGTCTCCCGACCACTGGGATGGTCGCGGGATGGATCGAAGCGGCGAAAGGCATCGAGCCGCTGGTGACGCATTGAAGGAGTAGATCAGGAGAGCAGTAGACCAGGGTCGCCGGACGCTGGACGAGACGCCTGAGAGGACAGACACTGAAGCGTCCCCCCGGAGAACCGGAGGGACGCTTCACTGATCTACTGATCTAC
>JAMBLK010000068.1 GCA_023336855.1 Actinomycetes bacterium | reverse complement strand
GCCTGGATCTCCGCGAGCGTGTGGTCGGCGACCTTGCCCTTCCCGCTCGTTATGCGGTCCAGCTTCGCGTCGTGGAAGACGACGGGTACGTGATCGCTCGTGAGCCGAACGTCGATCTCGAGATAGTGGTAGCCGAGGTCCTCGACGGCTCCGGCGAACGCGTGCATCGTGTTCTCGGGCCAAAGGATCCGGCTCCCGCGGTGGGCGAATCGAATCGGATGCTCGACGGAGAAGAAGTCGCTCAAAGGACCACTCCGCTCTTGACTACTGCGGCGACGAGATCGGCGTCGGGCCTGTATGGGATGTGGAGGTGTGTCGGTGCGTCGAGGATGACAAGGTCGGCGACGGCATCCCGGACGAGGTGACCACGGTCGTCGAGTTTGAGAGAGCGGGCACTGCCCCGGGTTGCCGCCCACACGGCTTCGTCCGGTGTGAGCCCCATGTTGAGCGCTGCGAGCGCAACGACGAACGGCATCGACTCGACGTATGCCGTTCCCGGGTTGCAGTCGGTGGCGAGTGCCACGGTGACTCCGCTGTCCCAGACGCGCCTTCCGTCCGGATATGGGAGTCTCATCGAGAACGACACGGCCGGGAGCAAGACGGCAACGGTGCCGGCGGCCCTCATCGTCAGCAGGTCTTCATCGGTGGCGTGGTCGAGGTGATCGGCGCTGGCCGCCGACAGATCGGCGGCGAGATGGGCTGCACCGACCCGCCCCAATTGATCGGCATGAACCCTGGCGTCGAGGCCTCTTTCCTTCGCTGCCTCGAGGATGCGGCGCGTCTCATCGACGGTGAAGGCCGCTTCGTCGCTGAACACGTCACAGAATCGAGCGAGTGGTCCGCACGCGTCGAGCATCTCGCCACAGACGAGTTCGACGTAAGCGTTGCGATCCTCGCGGTACTCCGCAGGAAGGACGTGCGCACCGAGGAATGTGGGGACGACGTCGATCGGGAGCGACTCCTCAAGACGAGCGACGACGCGAAGCATCTTCTCTTCGGTTGCCACGTCAAGTCCGTATCCCGACTTCACCTCGACGGTGGTCGTCCCGTTCGCGAGCATCCTCCAGACACGTTCGGTAGCCGCTTCATACAGTTCGTCCTCGGACGCCGACCGGGTTGCTTCGACCGTCGAGAGAATCCCACCACCCGCCGCCAGGATCTCCTCGTAGGACTCGCCTCGGAGCCGTCGGGCGAACTCGTCGCTGCGATCCCCGGCGAACACGAGGTGAGTGTGCGGGTCGACGAATCCTGGAAGCACGGCGGCTCCCCCTGCGTCAAGTCTGAGCAGGTCCCCGTAGTCGGCAGGAGTGTCGGCTTCGGGACCGACCCAATCGATCACCCCGTCGATGATCGCGACAGCACCTTCCTGGACGACGCCGAGAAGACCACCTCGCCCAGGATCGTTGGTAACCAGAGCCCCGATGTTGAAGACGAACAAGGAGTTCAAGGATGCCCCCCTGCGTCGTCGCTTCGATCCGTACTGAGTACTGAATACTGAGTACTTAGTACGTCGGGAGCTGTCGTCTGTTGCCTGGCGCCCGTCAGCTGGTGGCTGGTAGCTGGCAGCTGGCAGCTCTTCACTCCCACATCGGAATCCTGACGCCGCGCTCCCTCGCTACCGCTTCAGCCTCCGGGTATCCGGCATCGACGTGGCGAATGATGCCCATGCCCGGATCGTTGGTGAGTACCCGGGAGAGTCTCTCGGCGCCGTCGGCGGTGCCGTCGGCAACCACCTGGGCACCCGCGTGAATGGACTTACCGATCCCGACACCACCGCCGTGGTGCACTGCCACCCACGCGGCACCGGATGCCGTGTTCAACAGGGCATTGAGAATCGGCCAGTCGGCGATCGCGTCTGAGCCGTCGCGCATGGCCTCCGTTTCGCGATATGGGGACGCAACCGAGCCTGAGTCGAGATGGTCGCGACCGATGACGATCGGGGCCCGAACGTCCCCCGATGCGACAAGTTCGTTGAACGCCTCTCCCGCGCGATCACGCTCACCGTATCCGAGCCAGAGTATGCGGGCGGGCAGGCCCTGCGGCTGCACTCGTTCCTCCGCCAGGTCGAGCCACCGATGAAGTGCCCGGTTGTCGGGGAACAACACGCGAAGAGCGTCGTCCGTGGTCTTGATGTCGGCGGGATCACCGGACAGCGCCGCCCATCGGAACGGTCCCATTCCTTCGCAGAACAGGTCCCGGATGTATGCGGGGACGAAACCCGGATAGGCGAAAGCGTTCTCGAACCCGCCGAGCTTCGCCTCGCCACGGAGGTTGTTGCCATAGTCGAACACTTCGGATCCGGCGTCCTGGAAACCAACCATGGATTCGCAGTGGATGGCCATCGACTCCCGGGCCGCAGCGATATAGGACCGGGGATCGGACCGGCGCAACTCGGCCGCCTCGCCGAGGGTGTACCCGAAGGGAACGTATCCGTTGAGCGGATCATGAGCAGAGGTCTGGTCGGTGACGATGTCGATGTCGACGCCGCGCCGCAGTAGTTCGGGGAAGACCTCGGCGGCGTTCCCTTCAAGACCGACCGACAGCGCCCTCCCTTCGGCCCTGGCCGCGAGAACCCGTTCGACGGCATCGTCGAGGGAGTCGGCGACTTCGTCGAGATACCGATGTTTGATACGGCGTGCGATCCGCTCGGGATCGACATCGACGCAGAGTGCCACGCCGTCATTCATCGTGATGGCGAGGGGCTGTGCACCACCCATGCCTCCGAGCCCCGCTGTGAGGGTCAGCGTCCCTTTCAGCGTTCCTCCAAAGCGCTGATCGGCGATGGCGACGAAGGTCTGGTACGTACCCTGGAGAATCCCCTGCGTCCCGATGTAGATCCACGAGCCTGCCGTCATCTGCCCGTACATGATCAGGCCCTTGGCTTCGAGCTCCCAGAACGTCTCCCAGTTCGCCCAGTCGGGCACCAGAAGACTGTTCGCTATCAAGACCCGTGGCGCCATCTCGTGAGTGCGGAAGACACCGACCGGTTTGCCGGATTGAACGAGCAAGGTCTCATCGTTCTCGAGGCTCCGAAGCGTCCGAACGATCGCGTCGAACGCCTCCCATGATCGGGCGGCCTTCCCGCGACCTCCGTAGACAACGAGTTCGTCGGGATTCTCAGCGACTTCGGGGTCGAGGTTGTTCATCAGCATGCGGAGGGCAGCTTCTTGGAGCCAGCCCTTCGTTGAAAGGTCGGTTCCGCGCGGGGCTCTGATGATCCTGGACATCGCTACCTCTCTCCCATGGCGACGCTGATCGCGCCGTCGTCGATGAGTCGTGCCACCGCTTCAATGTCGGCGCCGACCGGCCGGTCTTGGACAAGACGAGGGACTTCACTTCGCACGACGTCGAGAATCGCCGCCGTGCCCGGGGCCGGTTCGAGGGGGAGCCGTTGCTCACACCCCTGGGCGGCGCACACGAGTTCGACGGCGAGCACGTTCGTGGTGTTCCTGATCACGTCGTTGAGCTTCCGGCCCGCACCCCATCCCATCGACACGTGGTCCTCTTGAGATCCTGAGGTGGGAATCGACTCGACCGACGCCGGATGCGACAGAACGCGGTTCTCGGCGACGAGTGCCGCCGCCGTGTACTGGGCGAGCATGTAGCCGGAGTCCACACCGGGACGGGTGGCCAGGAACGCCGAGAGCCCGTACGACCTCTCCGGGTCGAGGATCCGGTCGGTCCTGCGCTCGGAGATCGAGCCGAGTTCGGTGATGGCGATAGACAGGAAGTCCAGAGCGAACGCGAGAGGCTGACCGTGGAAGTTGCCCGCCGAGACCACGTCCCCGTCGTCGGCGAAGATGATCGGGTTGTCGACGACGGAACCGAGCTCTCTTTCGAAGACGGTGGCAGCATGCTCGATGGTGTCGCGGACAGAGCCGTGGACCTGAGGAGCACACCGGAGGCTGTAGGCGTCCTGAACCCTGTGAGAGAAGTCATCCTTGTGACTCGATCCGATCGACGAACCTTCCAACAAGCTCTCGATCACTGCAGCAGAGCGGATCTGACCCGGGTGGGGACGCAGCCGGTGAATGCGTGCTTCGAACGGCCGGCTCGACCCCATCAGCGCCTCGACCGAGAGAGCACACGCCGCGTCGGCCGCGTCGGCGAGATGACGCGCCCGATCGACTGCAAGACAACCCTGGGCGAGCATGCCCTCGGTCCCGTTGAGGAGACTCAGTCCCTCCTTGGGCTGCAGCTGAATCGCTTCGAGCCCTTCCGCGGCAAGGACGTCACCGGCGGGAACCCGCT
>JAMBLK010000067.1 GCA_023336855.1 Actinomycetes bacterium | reverse complement strand
GCTGATGCGCCGGGTCGTTCTCAAACTGTCGGGAGAAGCGTTTGCCGATCCTGAGATGCAGTATGGGATCGACCCGACGATCGTAGCTCGCGTCGCCGAAGAGATCTCGGGCGTACACCGCGAGGGGTACGAGATCGGGATTGTCGTCGGTGGCGGAAACATCTTCCGCGGCGTCTCTGCGGCTGCGGGAGAGATGGACCGTGCGAATGCCGACTACATGGGCATGCTCGCCACGGTGATCAACGCGCTGGCCCTGCGTGACGCACTCGAACGGGCCGGTTCACCGGCTCGCGTCCAGACCGCGATCTCGATCCAACAGGTCGCCGAGCCGTACATCCGGCTCCGGGCGATCCGACACCTCGAGAAGGGGAGGATCGTCATCTTCGCCGGGGGCACCGGCAACCCGTTCTTCACAACCGACACGACGGCCGCGTTGCGCGGAGCCGAGATCGGGGCGGCAGCAATCCTCAAGGGCACGAAGGTCGACGGTGTCTACGACGCCGATCCGGCGACCACACCGGATGCCCATCTCCTCAGCAGCGTGACCTACATGGAGGCCATCCAACGCCAGCTAGGGGTGATGGATGCGACGGCCATTACGATGTGCATGGAGAATCACCTTCCGATCCGCGTGTTCAACATGAACAGGCCCGGTGAGATTGCAGGAGCTGTGCGCGGGGAGGACGTTGGAACCCTGGTTCACTGAGGAGGCGCCGTGATCAACGACCTGCTGAAAGATGCCGACCACAAGATGGATCAAGCCGTCGTGCACACGAGGCAGGAGTTCGGCGGGATCCGGTCTGGGCGTGCGAACCCCGGGCTGCTGAGCCGCATCACCGTCGACTACTACGGCACCCAGACCCCGCTCCAACAGATCGCAGGCTTCACAGTTCCGGAAGCCCGGCTCCTGGTCATCCAGCCATACGACAAGACGGCGATTCCCGCGATCGAGCGTGCGATCCAAGAGGCCGACCTCGGCCTCAATCCTTCCAACGACGGCAATGTGATCCGCCTTGCGTTCCCATCCCTCACCGAGGAACGTCGCAAAGAGTTGATCCGTCTCGTCCGGCATATCGCCGAAGACGGCAGAGTCGCGATCAGGAACGTGCGACGGCACTGCAAAGACCGCCTCGAGTCGGAGGACGTGTCCGAGGACGACATTCGCCGCGCAGAGAAGGTCCTCCAGATCAAGACGGACGAACACATCGAGCGCCTCGACCAGGTTCTCGCGGCGAAAGAGGAAGAACTCCTCGAGGTATAGGGGAGTCAACGGCGATGCCCACAGAAGACGATCGCACACCGGAAGACGAAACGTCGCTCGAAGACACTGCGACATCGTCCGAGGGCCACGCTGCTGTTGCGGGCTTCGAATCGACAGATGCGCCGCTCGAGCCGTTCGGGGAAGTACTCTCAGGGGCCATGGACCCACACGACCCCGACGCCACCGGTGAACTCGACCTGCCCGGCGTGAACGAGAACTTGAATCCTCATCCGGCCGACGCCGATCCAGGTTTCGATGGATGGCTCGATGACGACGAGGCCTCAGCGAAGACCGACGATCCGTACGCCTCGTTGTCGGAAGGCGAAGATGAAGACGACGCGGCCTCGGAGATCTCAGACTGGATGGCTTTCACCAGCGCTGCAGCCGACGAATCGTCGGTCGCCGACGAGGTAGAGGTCGTCGTCGACGTCACCGACACGGTGGTTTCCGAGGAGGAGACACCCGACGTTGATCCGACAGATTCGATCGATGACGATGTGGCGGAAGAGCAGGGAGAAGAAGAGCAAGAAGAAGAAGACCTGCCCTTCGTCCGGATCACAGAATCCGATGAGGACGATCCGCATGAAGACACAGTCGAACTCCTCCCCAAGGATGTAGAGGGGGAGCAGGACGCGGAGGACGACGACCCTGTGGATGAGCCAAAGGATGAAGGGTCCCTGGATGTTCTAGACGATGAGTCGTCCGAGGAGATTGTCGCCGTTGAAGCGTCGCTCGAAGAGGTCGATGAAGCCGATCCCGAGAAACTGGCGGTGTTGCCGATCGTGCCGATCGGTGTTGCCGCGATGGCGAGCGATGATGCCTCCGATATCGATGGCGGCGATGATGCCGGGTGGGACGATGACACGGGTGAGATTCCGATCATCGGATCGGGAGAGCCGAATGTTGAGGCGGAGGGCGGTTCGACCGTTTTCGATGGCGAGGATTTCACCGAAGAGCGCTACCTGGATGCGGCGACCCGTGAACACCACGATCTTGCCGCCGCGATTGCCGTGGCGGAGTTCGAGGACACCGAGCAAGTGGCCCTCTCCGCTGCGATCCCCGGTCTCGATTCCGGTGTTGTCGGATTCGATGACGTGGTCGACCTCCATGGCGATGAGACATCCGCGCCGATCGCTCCGCCGAAGTCATCGGACCTCGTCCTCCGGGTTGGAACCGGTTTGGGGCTGGTCGCTGCATTCTTGCTCTCGCTGCTTTGGCGCCCGGCGATCATCGTGCTCGCTCTCGCTGTCTTCGTGATCGCGGCAGGGGAGTTCTACAGCGTCCTCATGCACCGCAGGTACAAACCGCTGTCGATCTTCGGATTCCTGGGAATCGTCGGGGCGGGCCTCGGAGCGGTCGTGTGGGGAGTCATCGCGATCCCGATCGCGTTCGCTCTGATGATCACGGTCATCCTTCTCTTCGATGCCGTCAGCCAACGCCGGGAGGGTGCCGTCAGCGGATTCTCGCTCACCATCCTCGTAGCCGTCTGGATCGGAGGATTCGGAGCCTTCGCGTTCCCGATCATCGCAGCAGACAACTATCAAGCCCTCGTGCTGACGGTCGTGGGGATGGTCGCCCTCGTCGACATCGCCGCGTATTTCGTCGGCAGGACGATCGGGCGCCGACCATTCGCTCCGCAGATCTCCCCGAAGAAGACGATCGAAGGCTTCATCGGTGGCACGCTCATGGCTCTCCTCGCCGGGGCCGTCGCCAGCTTCTTCGTCGAGGCGATCGACCTCCCGGCGGGCCTCGCCCTCGGTGTTGTGGTCGCCGTCTTCGCCCCGCTCGGAGATCTCTCCGTGTCGGTGATCAAACGATCGCTCGACATCAAGGACATGGGTTCGGTCCTGCCCGGTCACGGCGGTCTCCTCGACCGGGTCGACGCCATCCTCGCCGTCGTTCCCGCAGCCTGGGCAACGTTCGTGTGGCTGGGTCTGCTCTGAACCCGATCATCGTCCTAGGGGCTACCGGGTCGATCGGTCGCCAGACGCTTGACGTCGCCGATCGCCTCGATCGAACCGTCGTCGGCCTCGCGACGGGATCCCTGTCGAACGACATCATCGACTTGGCCGTTCGGTACCCGGACGCACGCGTGGCCGTCGCCCACATGCCGGACCGTACGATCGATGCAGCACTCGAGCGACGGATCGAATTCGGATCAGATGCTGTCGCATCGCTCGCCGGATCACCGGAGACCGTTGTCGTCAACGGCATCGTCGGCGCGGCCGGCCTCGAACCGTCGCTCGCCGCCTTGGAGAGTGGGAACAGGCTTGCCCTCGCCAACAAAGAGAGTCTCCTCACGGGCGGATCCCTTGTTCTCGCCGCTCTCGAGTCCGGTGGCGGTGAACTCATCCCGGTCGACAGCGAGCACTCGGCCATCTCGCAATGTATCGAGGGTGAGTCGGTGGACGAGATCCGTCGGGTGATCCTCACCGCTTCAGGGGGTCCGTTCCACGCTCGTCCCGACCTCGATCTCGCACAGGTGACCGTCGTCGACGCCCTTGCACACCCGACGTGGGATATGGGGAAGCGGATCTCGATCGACTCAGCGACGCTCATGAACAAGGCGTTCGAGGTGATCGAAGCGCACTTCCTGTTCTCACTCGACTACGAGCAGATCGATGTGGTCATCCACCCGGGGAGCTTCGTGCATTCACTGGTGGAGTTCGTCGACGGTGTTGTGAAGGCCGAACTCGGCTCACCCGACATGCGCAAGCCGATCCAACGCGCGCTGACGTGGCCCGGACGGATGCCCGCACCGGTGGAGCCGATCGATCTCCTGGGATCTGCGCTGATGTTCTCCGCACCCGATCGCGAACGATTCCCGGCCCTCGACCTCGGCTACGAAGCCGGCCGACGAGGTGGCAACGGGCCGGCGGTCCTGAACGCGGCCGACGAAGTAGCGGTCGCAGCATTCCTGGACCACCAGATCGGATTCACGGAGATAGTCGAGGTCGTGGCAAGCGCCCTGAGTGCCGTGTCCCCGGCACCGACCGCAACGCTGGCCGACGCCCTCGAAGCGGACGCGGCGGGACGTGTCGCGGCCTCCGAGGCGATCGCTGCACGGGCTTCCCGGTAACCGGGTGCAGCCGGTACCGTTGATCACATGAGACCGACCAGGGGTACCAGCTGATGGGAACCGCCGTGATGCTGATCGGCATCGTGCTGATGATCGTCATCCACGAAGGCTCACACTTTGTTGCCGCGAAGGCATTCGGGATGAAGGCCACCGAGGCGTTCTTCGGCTTCGGACCACGCATCTGGTCGATCACGCGCGGCGAGACCGAGTACGGCGTCAAGGCCATCCCCCTCGGCGGGTACGTGCGCATCATCGGGATGAACCCGCTCGAGGAAATCGACCCCGAGGACGAGGACCGGACCTACCGGAGCGCCCCGTTCTGGCAGAAGTCCATCGTCGTGCTCGCCGGGATTTTCAGCCACTTCGTCATGGCGACGCTCCTCCTGATCACGGTCTTCGGGATATGGGGAGGCGTAGCTACGGACGAAGCCGGTGACCGGATCCCGACGCTCTCGCTCTCCGCAGTTGCTGCGACCACGCCGTCCGGAGATGTCTCGCCTGCGACAACAGCCGGATTCGAGGAGAAGGACCTGCTCCGGACGTACGAGGGGACGGCGCTCAGATCGTGGGACGATTTCGTTGACCGCGTGCGAGCCGACGGCGGGGAGACCATTCTGATCGGATACGACCGCGATGGCGTGGTCGGTGAAGCCCTTACGACGCTCGCGTTCGCCGATGTGCCGGTCATCGTTGACGGCGTGATCGTCATCGACGAAAACGGAGATGACGTCACCGAGGTGGTCGGCTACTTCGGGGCGGCTCCCGAGATTGCCCGGGACCAACTCGGAGTCTTCGGTGTTGTCGGTGCTGCTTTCAGCGGGGTAGGCGAAGCCATCGTTCAGAGCGTTAAGGGCCTCTGGCAGTTGGTCATCGGGTTCCCGAAACTCTTCATGTCGGTCTTCGGAGGGAATGAAGAGGTGCTCGATGAAGTCCGGCCGATCAGCCCGATCGGACTTGCCAGACTGGCCGGTCCGATGGAGAGCACCCTCATGATGTTGGCTCTTGTGAACGTCTTCGTCGGAGTGTTGAACTTCATTCCTCTCTACCCCCTCGACGGAGGACACTTCGCCGTTGCCCTGTATGAGAAGATCAGGGGACGCGCACCCGACGTCAACAAGTTGATGCCGGTCGCCGCCGTCGTGATCGTCTTTCTGATCACGATCGGCCTGATGGGCGT
>JAMBLK010000066.1 GCA_023336855.1 Actinomycetes bacterium | reverse complement strand
TTCAACCGGGTGTCCTTCGGGATCCAATCCTTTGATCCCGTGGTCTTGGAGGCGCTTGGACGGGTCCACTCGCCCCGGGATGCGGTCGAGGCATTTGCCGCGGCCCGATCCGCCGACTTCTCCAGTATCAGCATCGACCTCATCTACGGCACGCCTGAAGAGACCGACGAGTCGTGGCATCGCACGGTGGAGCGAGCCATCGACCTCGAACCCGACCACCTCTCCGCCTATGCCCTCACTGTTGAAGGAGGAACGGCGCTGAGCCGCGCCGTCCTTGGCGGAGCACCTGAGCCAGATCCCGATGAACAGGCCGACCGCTACGAACACCTCGATCGCGTGGCACGGTCCGCAGGACTCATCCGATACGAGGTATCCAACTGGGCCAGACCGGGGCATGCCTGTCGATACAACCTCTCCACCTGGATGATGGGCGATTTCTCAGCGTTCGGCACCGGTGCCCACGACTACCGCGACGGTGTGAGGGCACGCAACATCCGTCGGCTCGATGCGTACCTCGAACAGGTCGAGGTGGGCAATCGCCCACGCTCGGGGAGCGAGCGCCTCGGCGAGTTCGAATCGGAACGCGAACGGTTCATGGTGGGCCTGCGACTCGCCGCAGGTGTCCTGCCGGGGGCGATCGGTGGCCCGTTCATGACGTCGAACGAAGGAAGACGACTGGTCGACGCCGGCGTGATTGCCGTTCGCGACGGTCGCGTCGTGGTCCTCAGACCGCTCCTCACGGATCTCGTCGCCCGATCCGCCCTGTCAGTCTCGCCCGGTGACTGCTAACTTTGGCTGATGCTCGACGACCGGAAGGCCCGTGTTCTTCAGGCGCTCGTAGAGGAGTACATCCGCACCGGCGAACCGGTGAGTTCCCGGATGATCCTCGATCGAAGCGCCCTTGACGTGTCGTCCGCAACGATCCGCAACGAAGTGGCACGGCTCGAGTCGTACGGATTCGTTGCCCAGCCCCATACGTCCTCCGGACGGATCCCGACCCATCAGGGCTACCGCTACTACGTCGACCACTGCTCACCCGCTCGCCTGCGTTCGGCCACACACGATCGCATCCGCTCATTCTTCGCCGACGTGCACAGCGAGGTATCCCGCCTGCTGAAGCAGACGTCCGGCCTCGTCGCGGACATCACGCACCTCCCGGCAGTCGTCATCAGCCCGCAGGCCGAGGTGGATCGCATCCATGCCGTTCATCTTGTCCGCCTCGGTGCGTCTGCCGTCCTGGTCGTCACGATCGCTGAGACGGGACAAGTCGCTCAGCACGTCGTCACGCTCAGTTTCGAACCGACGGATGACCAGATCGACGAAGCGGAACGGGTACTCGAGCGGGTATATGCGGGTCGGGATCTCGCCGAAGCTGACGGTGATCAGCGGTTGAAGAGCGGAGATCTACCGGACCTCGTCCGGCGAATCATCGATCCTGTACACCTCGAGATCCAACGAGTCGAGGGCGCGGCGCCGCAGCTCTTTATCGGTGGGACCAGCCAACTCGCCGGTCTCTGGGCCGATCTCGCGATCGTGCATCACATGCTCGATCTGCTCGAGCGGGATAGCGATCTTCAGGCCATCCTCGGGGAATCGACGGACGGAACGAGTGTCCGCATCGGCGAGGAGATCGGCGATACCCTCGATCTCGCCGTCGTGAGCACGTCGTTCGGATCCCGTGGCACGGGAAGGGTCGGAGTGATCGGACCCATGAGGATGGACTATCGCCGCACGATCCGCGTTGTTGAAGAGATCAGCGAGAACCTTGAAGAGAGCCTTGGAGCCGATTGATGAAGGACTATTACGAGATCCTGGGGGTGAGTCGCGACGCGACCCCTGACGAGATCAAGAAGGCGTTTCGCCAGCTCGCACGGGACACACATCCCGATGCGAATCCGGACGACCTTGGGGCCGAAGCCCGATTCCGCGAAATCGCCGAGGCCTACGAAGTCCTCTCCGATCCTCAGCGCAAGGCCGGATATGACCGGGGCGAGGTCTACGGCGGTGGCGACCTGTTCTCGCAATTCGGCGGCCTCGATGAGATTCTGCAGCAGTTCTTCGGTGGTGGGTTCGGTGGGTTCGGCGGCGGCGGTCGGCGTGCCGGCCCTCGACGCGGCACCGACATCGGTTCGACAGTTTCACTCACGCTCTCAGATGCCGCCCTGGGGGCGAGCCGCGAAATCGAATTCCGGGCACCCGGCACCTGCGATCGGTGCGATGGTATTGGAGCGGAGCCGGGCCATGAGCCCGTCACTTGTTCGACGTGTCGTGGAGCCGGAAGCGTTCAAGTCGCACGGGATTCGTTCCTCGGCCGGATAATGACGGTCGCCCCCTGCGTCCAGTGCGCAGGAAAGGGACAGACGATCGATCACCCCTGTACGAAGTGTGAGGGCGGTGGCCTGGTGACGGTAGATCGCTCGGTCACGGTCGACATCCCCGCCGGGGTTGAAGATGGAACCCGACTCCGGCTGTCGGGAAGAGGTGGAGCGGGGGAGAGAGGCGCACCGTCGGGCGACGTCTACGTCGAGATCGGCATCGAGTTGGATGAGCGCTTCGAACGCATCGGCGAAGAACTCCATCACCGGGTTGAGATCGGGATCAGCGAAGCCGTGTTCGGTGTGACTGTGGAAGTTCCGATCATCGACGGCGGTTCGGAGAGCATCGACCTCCCTGCCGGAACACAACCCGAGACCGTGTACCGCCTCGCGAAGAAGGGGATGCCGCGCCTGCGCCGGCGGGGTCGGGGAGAGATGTTCGTCCACATCGGAGTGGCGATCCCGACCGATCTGACCGACGACCAGGAAGAGACGCTTCGGACCTACGCCGAACTTCGCGAGGAACGACCAGCGAAACGCAAACGGGGTCTCTTCAAGCGGTAGCGGCAGGCCGAGATCTCCGATATGCCCCAACCCCACCGTTCGTGCGTAGATAGTGGCGGCGGGCTTCTGAATGCTACGCAGGAACGGAAAGGGCGGCGGCTACTTCTGCGGCAACCTCTCCCGGGCGGTTGACAAGGTCCCACCACGTGTAGCGCAGGACACGCCAGCCGAGCAATTCCAACTGGTTCTGCTTGCGGCGATCGTTACGGAACGTGAGCCGATCCATGTGGAATCCCTCACTGTCCAGTTCCACGGCGAGGAGGTGCTCCGGATAGGCGAAGTCCGGACGAGATGCCAGCAATCCAGGGGGGTTGTGAACCTCGTACTGGGCGACACCGACCGGTACCGCCCATCGATCAAGGACCGCCCGGAAGAGGTCCTCGAGGTCGCTCGCCGTAGCGCCATCCCACCGTCGTCGGGCTTCGAGCAGTGGGCGGATGACGCCGACTCCCCGTCGACCCCGACGAGCAACCCTCACAACGAATCGTTCGACTCCGGAGAGAGTGACAGAGTTCGAGGTGATTCCCGCCTCCAGGGCGCGCTCAACCCGCAGAGGTGCGACGGCACCGAGATCCACGATCGTTCGAGTCGCCGTCGTGGTTGGAATGCCCGAGATGGTCACGATGTCGCTGTCAACCAGGTCGAGCGACTCGTGGAGTCGAAAGTCCAGACGGTGACGGCGGTCCCAACGGCGTGTGACGACGTGTATCAACGGTCCGGATCCGTTCAGCATTTTCCAGAGGAAAGCGGCAGACAGATGCGACGCGGCCGCCGGCGCCCCTATCGACAGGACGGCAGCCATTGTTGCCCGGTGCCATGTATTGGGAGTTCCTGCAACAGTGAACACGTTGGGGTACAGGCGCTCGTAGACGCCTCGGCGCTCGCGGTCCTCGATGCCCCTTCGCGTGAGTCCGGATGCCGTGGCCTGTTCGACCGTGAACACGCCGTGCTGTCTGGAGGAGATTCTGCTGAGTTCACGGTCTTTCGGCATCCCGTCGAAGATGCCACATCGAGGCACCGACGGGAAGACCCTTGATCGCCCACTCCCGTTCCGGCGTAACTATCGGAAGCCCGCTTCCGCATGCTACGCAGGAACGATTCTGTGAAATTGGTCTTGCGCGACACCGACCTGAAGGCGTACACTGCCACTGAGAGCGTTTAAGGCAGCGCTCTGGGTATCGGGGAGGCACCGAATGGCTTCGTACAACGAACGAGTAGGCGAGCGACTCCGGTCGATCCGTCGCCAACGCGGATTCTCGCTTCAAGACGTCCAGAGTGCATCCGAAGGCGAGTTCAAGGCAGCCGTACTCGGGGCTTACGAACGGGGCGAGCGAAGCCTCTCCGTCCCGCGATTGCATCGTCTTGCCGGCTACTACGGAGTGCCGATCATCCAACTTCTTCCCCCGGAGCCTTCAGCTGGGATCGTCCAGCAGAGCGGTGACAAGGTGACGATCGATCTCGGCCGACTTGACCAACTCGAGGGACCCGTCGGACAGATCCTGGAGCGCTTCCTCGCTTCGATCCAGGTCGAACGACAGGATTTCAATGGGAAGGTTCTCACAGTGCGGGCCGATGACCTGCGCCTGCTCTCCCGCCTCATCGGTGACGGTGAAGCCCTCTCGGAACGGCTCGAAGAAGTCCGGGTGGCGACCCGCACCTAGGGTCGGATCGAGACACATCCGTCCAGCGGATAGGACCGTGCGATCCTCAATGGGTTGACGGGAGCGACCGATATAC
>JAMBLK010000065.1 GCA_023336855.1 Actinomycetes bacterium | reverse complement strand
CCGTCTTCGAACCCAACTCGCATCGAGAGGATGTATGCCTCACGCTTGGGAAGGCGGTTGATCGCTTCCCGGAGTGACTCGATGGCACTGGCCTTTTCGGTCTCGCGGACCGGATCTTCCTCGTCGTGGTGTGCAACGAAGTCACCGAGTACTGCACCGTCCTCACCGACGGGCGCCTCGAGCGAGACGGAGTCGTTGACGAGCTGCGCTTCGACGACTGCGTCAAGGGAGAGACCGGACTCGTAGGACAGCTCTTCGGGCGTCGGCTCCCTGCCGAGCTCGGAGAGGAGACGGTTGCGGGTGCTGTTGAGCGTGACGAGCGTGTCGTGGAGGGAGTTCGGGAGACGCACGGTGCGGGACTTCTCGGCCACTGCACGCTGCATCGACTGACGGATCCACCAGGTCGCGTAGGTCGAGAACTTGAAGCCTCTGCGCCAGTCGAACTTCTCAACCGCACGGATGAGACCGAGGTTGCCCTCTTGGATGAGGTCGATGAACTCGATGCCGTACTGGCTGCGGTAGCGCTTCGCCTGGCTGACGACGAGACGGAGGTTCGCCTGAGCGAAACGCTCGCGAGCCTCACGGCCCTTGCGCACTGCACGCTGGAGGCGGACCTTCTCGGCGCCTCGAACCGAAACCGTAGAGAGCTGCTCTTCCGCAGTACGTCCTGTTTCGATCGCCTGGGCGAGTTCGACTTCCTCATCTGCTGTGAGCAAGTCGTGGTATGAAATCTCTTGGAGGTAGCGGGTCAAGCTGTCGCCCATTTCGAGCGGTTGACCAGCCATTCGGATCTTTTCTGCCGTCTTCATGTTTGTGAAATCCTTCACTTATTGATTCGCGTCTCAGCGCTGAGGGTCTTGGAGATTCGGCCCCATCGGCTCCAGCGTCCTTCGTTAGACGCTTCGACCACAGCGTTTGGTTCCCGAGCGTCGGGCTTCGTGAGGGAACAACACTCTCAACAACGGAGGGGTTCCCGAGCACGATCGGCTCGTTCGAAGGGACAATATGACACAACTTCCCTACGAATTCAAGTCGAAATCTCGATTTGGGTGCTAAGCGCCGACCGTACACTCGCTCCATGCCCGATTTCGACACGCTGGCCGCCCTCGTTGAGGTGGCCGAGAACCTCATTCCGTTCAACCGAATCCTTGGTCTTCGGGAGTGTCGGATCAACGATGATGGAACGGTTCTCATCCGTGTCGACCGCCGTGACGATCTCATCGGCAACTTCGCCCGCGGCTATCTCCACGGAGGCGTCATCTCGTCAACGCTCGACGTTGTCGGCGGCATCGCAGCCATGATGGGCGTTGTCGGCCGGGACCTACCCGAGACCCAGGAAGACGCGGCACGGATCTTCTCGAAGATCGGCACGATCGACATGCGGGTCGACTATCTCCGCCCCGGTGTCGGCGAGTGGTTCGATGCGTCGGCCGTCGTGCTCCGAACTGGTTCGCGGGTCGCCGTCACCCGGATGGAGTTCCACAACAACGAGGGCACTCTCATCGCAGCGGGAACAGGCACCTACATCGTCGGCTGATCCCGCCCTCCTGTTCTTGCGTAACTATGGGAAGCCCGCTTCCACTATCTACGCAAGAACGGCGAGCAGGGGCCTTTCGTCTCTAGATACCTGACTCGGGTGCGCTTACCGTCTCGGGTGGAAGGGGAGTGACTCCGGATGCGGTTGTGGCTGATGGTCACAGTCGCGGCTGTTGCTCTGACGGCATGTACTGATGCCGCCATCCTCGGCCCCGACTCCGACAACGAGGGGGAGACGGTGGGGAACACCGCGCTCTTCTGTCGCGCGTGGCCCGAAGCGCGCCGGACGGTTGTCAACGTGCTCGAAGGGGAGGACCAGCGCTTCCAAGACGCTGGGGGTGCGGCCGTCGTGGACGAGACCATGGCGCAGTACGACCGGGCGGTGCCATCGGAGATTCGGACCGAATGGGATCGGCTGTACGCCATCTACACAAGGGCCAGCGACCTCGTGTTCACGGCCGGGTATGCCGGGCACACCATTCGCACCGAGCACGTCACGATGATGTTCGGTCCCGGTGGGATGGATGCGGCGTCCGTCGAAGCATCGAACGCTATCGAGGCGATCGATGAATGGTCCGTAACGGCATGCGGCGACTTCTGCTCCCGGTGGCCGGAACTGAGGAACGTCGTGTTGGTCGACCCCAACCATTGGGTCTTCCAAGGGCATGGCGAAGATATCGAACCACTGATCGAGAGGGAGGAGGAGACGATCCATGTTGGCAGCGTGCTCGTTCCCCCCGAGATCGCCGATGCGTGGGGAATCGCCGCGATCCTCAAATCCCGGTTGCTGGCGATGGGCCGGCAATACGGCCGGGGAGCTTTCCAGGGCGAAGAGGGAATGGAGCGGCTCATGCAAGGGATGGGCATGAGTGACGAAGCAATGTACGAGAAGTCGCTCTCGGCCGTCGAGACGATGGAAGCCTGGGTGGCCACCAACTGCGATGCGGCATCACTGACGGGCGGAGCCCCGGGGACGTTGTCGGTGCGCATCCGGCCGCGTGACGACCTCGTTGGACGCACGATCCTTCTCGCGCTCCTTCCGGTCGGGACCGACTTCGGATCGGTAACGGCTCCCAGCGAGTACATCGGAGCATCGTGTCGTGAAGTGTACGACCCGCCCGAACTCGTTGATCGAGAGGTTGCCCGCACGGTCAACGAATCCGGCCGCAGCGAGGAGGAGATTCTCGACGAGTGGTTCAGGCCCGAACCGCTGCAGCCGATGCTCGACGTGGGGGAGTATCACATGGGGAACATCTGCTGGCTTGTGGGACACGACTATGACGGCCAGGGTCCGGGTGAACTCGTTTTTCCCGGCGGTTCGTACGAACTGTTCGCTGGAACTTTCATCGGGAATCCGGGGTCCTACGACCTCTACTTCGCCGCTCCGGAACGGTGCACACAGATCACGATGAACGTTGACGGTGACACGGTCGTCGACCTCCCCGAACTCGACGAGTGTGATCTAGCCCCGATCGGATCCGCAGAGGAGATCGCCAGAAGGGCATCGGCGCCGGTGACCGGCCGCAGCCATCTCTGGGTCGAGATCCCGAGCGCCGTCCACCAAGAGGGATCTCCGGGCCAGTTCACGGCCGTGCTTGTCCCCGCCGGGACGACGCTCGGCGAGATCGGCCGGGGCAACGCCTGGCCGGTCGGAGGGTTCAGGTTCGGGTATGCCTGGCTCGATGATGATGAGGGCGACCCTCGGAGGACTCTCAGTGCATCGGAGAGTGGCCTCGCGCCGATCCTGCCGTATGGACCGGGCGGAGGCGTAGTGAGTCTCGGGCCTCAGATCGATCGGGAGAAGGCGTGGGATGCGTTCTTCCCGGAGCCGGTTGGCCTCGCCCCGGGATCCTACGACCTGCGGATCCACGGCGAGGACGGGTCGGAGGACTGTTACGACGACAGCTGCAGACGGCAGTACTGCGGGTCTGCCGTTGTCGCGGTCAGCGGAGACACCGTCGTGCCCCTGCCTGAATGGGGTGAGTGCCCGTGACGGCCGCCATCGAGGTCCGGGGTCTGCGCAAACGCTACCGGCGTGTCGAGGCGCTGCGCGGCGTCGACTTCGAAGTGCCGGAGGGCTCGATCTGTGGCTTCCTCGGCCCGAACGGCGCAGGGAAGAGCACCACGATGGAGATCCTGATGGGACTCATCAAACCATCGGCGGGCTGGGCGTCCATCCTCGGGGACGACCTCGATGGAGACGGTCTGATGACCCGCTCCCGAATCGGGTACCTCCCACAGGACCCATCGTTCTTTCCGAGAGCCAAGGTGCGCAGCATCCTGAGATTCGTCGCGCGACGCTACCTGGTCGGTTCCCGCGCTGCGATCAACACGAGGGTCGACGAGACGCTCGACCTGGTCGGCCTCACGGACCTTGCAGACCGCAAAGTGAAGGCACTCTCAGGCGGTGAACTTCGACGCCTCGGCATCAGTCAGGCCATCATCGGGAATCCCGACTTGCTCATCCTCGATGAGCCGTCGGTAGGACTCGACCCGGAAGGTCGGCACCAGGTGCTCGCGCTCCTCGATCGACTCAGGGAGCAGATGACGATCTTCTACTCGAGCCACATTCTCGACGACGTTGAACGCATCGCCGATCACATCGTCGTCATCGATCGTGGTGAGATCGTGGAGCAGGGCCCGATGGACCGGTACCTCGGCGGCCGTGGCGTCTACAGCGTCACTCTCGACGTTGGGGACGGTGATGGTGTCCTCCGGGGTCTTGAGCACGAGCCGTGGGTCGACGAGATCACACCGATGGGCGAACGAGAGTGGAGGGTCGAGACCCCTGACCGGGCGATCGCCGAACACCGGCTCATGCGGTTCCTGGTTGCGAATGACGGGGTCCGTGTTGTTGCATTGAGGCCTGCGTACCGGAGTCTCGAGGATCTCTATATGGAACTCGTCGGAGACGCCGATGACCACTGACGCCGGCACCATCACATCCGTTGAGAAGGTCGGCCCCATGCAAGGGCTTGGAGGCTTGATCGGTGTGGATCTCCGGGTCTGGTTCCCCCTGCGGACTGTTCTCATGGTCGTTGTCGGCTTGATCATCTTCGGCTTCATGTACTTGCCGTGGAGCGCTGCCCCACATCCCAGCGTCGATCCCGGATTTGGGTTCCTGTTCCTGGGGTTCCTTTCTGTCTGGTCGGCGGTCATGCTCATATCCGCCGCGTCGTTCAGCGAAGGTGCTGTGCTGGGAGAGATCAACCGGGGCACCGCCGGTTGGCTCGCGGCGATGCCGATCCGACGAGCGTCGGTGATCGTGGCGAAGTTCGCTACCGCCGCCGTCGGGTACGCGGTGATCATCGCTGTGACCGGGACGCTCGTGTACCCGATTCTCGCCGGTGCAGTGGATCGAGGTGGCACCGGATTCCGGGCGACAGTGGTCGTGGAGGTGACCCAGTCTCCGATTGGCATGTGGGGGCGTTTCGCGGATCTCCCGGAGTTCGGAAACTATCTCGGGATGCTTGCGGCGATCTGGGCGGCGGTCGTGTTCGTCGTCGCGGCGATGATGCTGCTCGGGACCTTTCTGCGGTCGAGAACCGCCGTGTTCGGACTCGGCATGATGCTTGTGGGATTGATCGTGGGAGGAGCGATCTTCGGCGGATCGAGCGTTAGCGCAACTCCGGCTGGTGCAGTGTGGTCCGTGCTCCAGATTGCATGGGGCAACGACGTCGCCCTCCTCACCCCGATCATGTCGACGCTCCTCCTCTCGATCATCGTCCTTGGTGCTGCGGTGTGGTCCTTTGATCGACGGGAGCTCGCATGACGGTGCCCGCGATCGAGATCCGGCAACTGAAGAAGCGGTACCGCAAAGTCGAAGCTCTCCGCGGCCTCGACCTCACCGTCGAAGCTGGATCCGTGTGCGGGTTCCTTGGTCCGAACGGTGCGGGGAAGACGACGACGATGAAGATCCTCATAGGCCTCATCAGCCCCACGTCTGGATGGGCGGCCGTTCACGGCATCGACGTGCGCGGAAGCGGCCTGCTGGCCCGATCCCGCATCGGTTATCTGCCGCAGGATCCAGTCTTCCCTCCCTACCAGACGGTACGGAGTGTCATCGCCACCGTCGGGCGTCTCTATCCGGGCCACCCCAGAGGTTCGACCCTTCGCCGTCGAGTCGACGAGTTGATCGACCGTGTCGGTATGACGGACAAGGCCCGCCGTCGCACCGCCGGCTTGTCGGGTGGAGAGCGACAACGCCTTGGTGTTGCGCAGGCGCTCATCGGTGAACCCGATCTCCTCATCCTCGACGAGCCGTCTGCCGGCCTCGACCCGACTGGTCGCCGCGACATGCTCAATCTCATCGACGAGATTCGAGCAGAGACCACCGTCTTCTACTCGACGCACATCCTCGATGACGTTGAACGGGTCAGCGACACGGTGGTCATGATCAGCCGGGGAGCCGTCGTGGCACAAGGAGACATCGATGAGATTCTGACGGTATCTGACACCGACTATGCGGTCCGGCTACGTGGAGACACCGAGGCGTTGCACGGTCGACTTCTGGATGAGCCGTGGGTCGAGCGTATCGAAACGCGTCGGCACGGCGACATCGAGGACTGGGTTGTCCGATTGAGCGACGGATCGGCCGTTGAGCGGCTTGCCCCGGCTTTGGTTGAAAGTGAAGGACACGACATCGTGGAATTCCATCTCAGCGACCGTGGTCTTGAGGAGGCGTACCTCGCGCTTGTGGGAGCCGATGATGGCGATTGATGCGGCCACACTTCGAATCGGCGTCGGAGGGTTCTTCGGTGTGCTGGGGGCCGATCTGAGGAGATGGTTCGGTCGTCGAGGTCTCTTCCATCTGATCTTGTGGGTGGCCGGTATCAACGGCTTCGTGTACTCCGTCGTGGCGACCGCGAACATGCCATTCGGTCCGTTGGGCTACGAGAATCTACTCAACGCGCTCATGCTGTTTCCGGTGTTCGCAGGCATCATCCTGGCCGAAGCGACGGTCGTCGGCGAGTACCGCGACGGTGTTGCCTCGTGGCTTATCTCAAAGCCGGTGACGAGAGGCGGCTACGTCGCAGCGAAGCTTGGGGGCCTGTGGATCGGTCTCTCGGTTGTTGCCATCCTGATCCCAGGGCTTGTTGCCAACTGGTGGCTTCCGAAGGTGGAGCCCTATCGGTTTGTGACACCCGACGCACCACCCTTCGGGCGGTTCATAGTCGCGCTCGGTGTGACGATGGTGGTTCTGGGATTCTTCATCGCCGTGACCGGCTTTCTCAGTGTTGTGATCCGCCGCCGTGGCCCCGTTGCTCTCTTTGCGATGATTCTGTGGCTCGTTCTGCGGTTCGCTCCGCCACAGATCCGTCCTTCGTGGTACCGCTACCTTCCCACCGGCTTGTTCAAGGCCGATCTGGACGTCAATAGTTGGATCCCCGGGATGGAGTACATCAACGGCAACGCGTTCGATCCGGTGAGCGCCGTGTGGGCGACCGTGGCGGTGGTGGCGCTCCTCGTGGCAGGTTCGATGGTGTTCTACCGCCGCCTCGAACTCTGATCGACCCAGATCCGAGGAGCTCACCCCAGTCGCAGTTGGCGGGTCAAGTGTCGATGATGCGACCCGATCGGACGATTACCTGAGGCTCGAGGAGGGTCTCGAGGTGCTCTCTCGGGTCGTCGGTGAAAAAGACGGCATTGGCCAGCAGACCGGGGGAGAAGCCGTGGTCGACGCCGAGATAGTCGAAGGCGGCGTTGGTGACCGCGTGGAGCGTCGCTTTCTTTGAGAGTCCGAGTTCGTGGAGACGGATCGCTTCGTGGGCGACCTTCCCGTGGGGGATGGCGAGGTCGGTTCCCGTCAGGATCGTCACGCCGAGGCGTTCGGCTTCCGGGAGGAGGTTGCGCACGTTGCCGACACCGTCGGTGAGGAGTCGGCCGCCGGTGCTGTCGGCACCGAGCATCTCGATGATCGCTTCGGCCCCGAGGATCGTGGGGACCCACGCGCCGCCCCGGTCGGCCAGTCCCGGCAGGTCGTCTGCGTCAAGGAAGAGACCATGTTCGATGGAGTCGACACCGGCGACGACGGCCGGCCCGATCCCCTCAGGGGCCATGGTGTGCACGGCGACCCGCCGACCCGCGGCGTGCGCCACTTCGACCGCCCTCGTGAGTGCCGCCTCGCCGTAGTTGGAGACCGTCCCCCGACCTTTCCTCGGCCAGTCGCCGATGATCTTGATCCACTCGGCCCGTCCTCCTGCGGCGTGGTGCACCGCTTCGACGAGACCTTCTTCGTCGACCTCGTGCCCGTACCCGGGGTAGTAGCCGTCGCGCGGGGCGATGATCCGTCCGGCCATCGTTGCGATGGGGCGTTCGGTCGGAGGTGCGTCGAGGATCTCGAGCGAGACGTCGCTGGACGAGCCCTTGTCGGCGATGAGGAGGACGCCACCTTCGATCTGCATCCACGCGTTCGTGACGCTGTTAGCCCGGATCTCGTCCTCGGTGATCGTCGTCATCGAACCGACGTGATTGAGACCCAGATGAGCGTGGCAATCGGCAAGACCGGGCAACGCAAAGAGGTGGCCGGTCTCGATCTCACTGTCGATCGGACCATCGTCCGGATCGGAGAACCGATCGCCGTCGATGACGAGAGGAAGAGGCTCAAGGCCCGGCTCGCGGACAGTGATCAGCGTTCGCATAGCCCGCAGCGTATCGGGTCAGTCCCGGGCGTTGCGTTCACCCGCCCGGATCGGTACTTCGAGCCAGTTGTCGTACGGCGGAAGCGCACACGAGTATGCGTCGCTATATGCGCAGAACGGTGCGTACGCCTCGTTGAAATCCAGGGTGATGGTGCCGTCCCCGTTTGGTTCAACGTCGAGGTATCTCCCTGCGCCGTAGGTCTCCTTCCCCGACGTGGCATCACGAAAGGGGAGGAACAGGCCCGGGTGGCCGGTGGAGTAGAGGCCGAGCGTCACGTCGGTGCCTTCGACGTTGACGGTCGCCGTTGCGACGCGGTGATAGGTGCGTTCCTCGCCGGTCGTTGTCCCGACCTGTACCGGTTCGGGTTCCACGACGTCGAGAGGAACGGTGAAGACGAGGTCGGCTGTTGGCTCGTAGTAGTTCAAACCATTGAAGGCGGGCCTCTCTCCCTGAGGTATTGGAGATTGGGGGCTCTGCCGGAAGAAGTCATCCTTACCGGCGCGATGATCGAGCAGTTGTTGGAAGTCCATGTGGGCGGCAACCCCGGTCAGGCCGATTGATTCCCGAGCCTACGGACATCGTTTGTGCCTACGACCCGACTCTTCATGGTTCTAGATGTCCTTCACACAGACGATGCGCCGGACCCTCAGTCGAGCGATCGCGTCTCGATCAGGTCGCGGTACCAGGCGAGGCTGTCCTTCGGGATGCGCTGGCCGGTCTCGTGATCGACCCAGATGAGACCGAATCGTTGTGAGTAGCCGAGTGCCCATTCGAAATTGTCGAGGATGGACCAGACGAAGTATCCCGTCACGGGAACGCCGAGGTCGATCGCGTCTGCGACTGCTCCGATGTGGGCTCGGAGGTACTCGGTCCTTCGATCGTCGTGAACGATCCCATCTGGTCCCGGTCCGTCCGAATAGGAGGCCCCGTTCTCTGTGACCCTGATGTCTGCGGCGCCGTAGTCGTCGTGGACGCGCTTCAGGAACGCCGTGAGCGCCGACGGAACGATCGGCCATCCCATCTCGGTGTACCCGTCGGGAGGGGTCGGCCCCGGAGCGACGCCCGTATCCTCCGTCTCGTCTGCCCCGGCTGTCACTTCGACGGCGGTGTAATAGTTGATGCCGACGAAATCGATCGGAGCGGCGATCTCGTCGAGGTCGCCGGGAAGCACGAACGGCGGTTGCTCCGAATCGAATCGACCGCGTGCCCGATACGCCTCGACCATGTCCGCGGGGTACCCCTTCCCGAAGATCGGATCGAAGAACCAGCGGTTCCGGAAACCGTCGAAATGACGTTGAGCGGCAGCGTCGGCCGCGGAATCCGTTGCCGGCATCGAAGGGCGGCAATCGACGACGATGCCCACCTCGCCGTCGGGGACGTTCTTCCGGATCACGGGCACGGCACGGCCGTGGGAGAGCAGGATGTGATGGGCCGCGGTGAGCGCCTCGGAGAAGTCCGTGTGGCCGGGGGCGAATGCACCATCCCGGTGACCGACGAACGACGCTACCCAGGGCTCGTTGTGCGTCTTCCAATGCTCGACACGATCACCGAGAGCGGCGCTCATGACGTCGGCATATCGAACGAAGGCGTCGATCGTGTCACGGTTGGCCCAGCCTCCACGATCCTGAAGACCCTGCGGAAGGTCCCAGTGGTAGAGCGTCACATAGGGCGTGATCTCGTGCTCCAGCAGTTCATCGACGAGACGATCGTAGAAGGCGATGCCCCTCGGTTCGACGGGTCCAATCCCGTCGGGAATGACCCGCGTCCACGCGGTCGTGAGGCTGTACGCCGGTATTCCAGCGGATGCCATCAACGCCACGTCTTCGGGATACCGGTGGTAGTGATCGCAAGCGATGTCGCCGGTAGCCCCATCAAGGACTCGTCCCGGCTCCCGAACGAACCGATCCCAGATCGACTCGCCTTTCCCGTCCTCGTTCCAGGCGCCTTCGATCTGGTAGGCAGAAGCGGCTACGCCGAACACGAAGTCGTCTTCAAACCTACTCATCGTGTGGGGGAGGCCGTGATTTCCCGGAGAGCGGTGAGAACACGGTCGACCTCTTCAACGGTGTTGTAGTGGGCGAATCCGATCCGGACGAGACCACCCTGATCGGCGACGCCAAGTCTGCGCATAACCTCAACCGCGTAGTAGTCACCCGACCAGACGCAGATCCCCTGGTCGCCGAGTATCTCCGCCACGGTGTCCGGGTGCGTTCCATCGACTGAGATGGCGAACGTCGGCGTCCGACCGTCGGGGACATCCCGCCCGTACAAGGTGATGCCGGGCATGTTTGCGATGCCGCTCAAGAACCGTTCAGACAGCGACCGCTCGTACACGCCGATCGTCTCCATTGCCGACCGGAGCTGGTCCCTGCGGGTCACGCCCGTTCCCAGCGAAGCAAGGTAGTCCACGGCGGCCGTCACGCCGGCGAGGCTCTCGAAGCTCTGTGTCCCGGTCTCCCACTTGTCGGGAGGCGTCTCCGGCGCGGCTCGGAGCTTGTATGCCTCCACCGATTCGAGCACTTCGCGACGTCCGTAGAGGCACCCGGTGTGGGGTCCGAAGAACTTGTAGGCGGACGCAGCGAGGAAGTCGGTGCCGAGTGCCGCTACATCGACGAGACCGTGCGGGGAGTAATGGACGGCATCGACGTAGGTCAGGGCTCCAACGGCGTGAGCAGCGTCGATAACCGGTCTGGGGTCGGTGATTGTTCCTACCGCGTTGGAGGCATGCGTCATCGCGACGAGACGGGTCCGGTCGTCGACGATGTCGCCGATGGATTCGGTCATGAGTCGGCATCCGTCATCGGGATCGAAGTCGATCCATCGCACCTCTGCCCCGGCATCGCGAGCTGCGATCACCCACGGCCACACGTCGCCGTCGTGGTCGAGTCGTGTGACGACGACGTTGTCGCCGGGTTTCCAGGTTGCGCCGAGGGCACGACTCACCGACAAGGTGAGCGACGTCATGTTCTGGCCGAAGGCGATCTCACCCGGTGAGGCGCCGAAGAGGTCTGCGATGGCGCTGCGGGCCGATTCGGTGACGACATCCGTCTCGCGTGAGCTGGCGAAAGGGCCGCCGTGGTTGCTTCCTCCGGCCCTCATGAACCCCGCCATCGCATCGATGACCGACTCCGGGGCCTGGGTCCCGCCGGGTCCGTCGAGATAGGCAGCAGGAACACCCGCGACCGTGCGCGACAGCGCGGGAAACTGTGAGCGGATCGCCGAGACATCGAGTGGCATGGGTTCCTCCAATCGGGAGCCCGACGGTACTCTGGTACCCAGCTACTCCGCTATTCGCCGAGCGAATTGTCGCGACGAATGTCCGGGAGGTTCCTTCGCGTGACGACTCCCATCTTGATGACGGTGCGCCGCTCAGGATCGCCGATGAAACGGGCATCGGAATCTTCCAGGAGACGCCTCAATCGGTTGACCTGACTGAGGAGACGAGCATTCTCGTTCTCGAGGCCCATGATCCTGCGCACTCCTTCGAGGTTCACTCCTGCGTTCGTCAGTTCCTGGATCAGGAGGAGCCGTTCGATATCTGCCTGCGAGTAGCGCCGGGTCCCGCCCGGTGTGCGATACGGCGCGATGAGTCCCCGACGCTCGTAGATGCGGAGTGTCTGTGGGTGCATGCCCGAGAGTTCCGCAGCGACTGAGATGATGTAGACGGCGTCTTCTTGTTTGCCCATGTCACACCCCCAGGTGTTCGCGCGGGTTCTCGGGAGCGTCGTCGCGAAGCGCCTCGAGTAGTTCTCGTTGTTTGTCTGAGAGTTCGACCGGCACATTCACCGTGAGCGTGACGAGCAGATCGCCGCTTCCGTTCGCTGTTTCGACGCCTTTCCCGGACACTTTCATCGTCGTGCCACCCTGTGTGCCGGCGGGGACGCGGATCTTTGTGTCCCCGTCGAGGGTCGGGATCTGGATCACCGCTCCGAGAGCGGCCTCAGCGAATGTGACCGGTACGTTGATCGTGAGGTCTCGTTTCCCGGTGCGTCCGAACACGGGATGCGACGCCACGTGCACTCGAACGAAGAGGTCACCGGCCGGTCCGCCATTGGCCCCCGGCTCTCCCTTTCCTTTCAGACGAACCTTCGTCCCGTCGGCGATGCCCTGCGGCACCTTGACTTTGATGGTCCGGCCATCGAGGCCGATGGTCTTCGTCGGGCCGGCGAGTGCTTCGTGGAACGTGAGCGAGAGATCGGATTGGAGATCCCGTCCTGCCATCGGTCTCGGCTGTTGGCGTCGACCTCCTTGGACCTGGCCGAAGAGGTCGCCGAGTCCACCGAAGAGATCCTGGAAGCCACCCTCACCCGTACTGCCGCCGAAGACATCCTCCACGCGCACGTACTGCTGGTGACCACCCTGGTCACCGACGAAGTAGCCCATCTCGCGGACGTGGTCGTACTCCTTGCGTTCGTCCTCATCCGAGAGCGTGTCGTACGCTTCGTTGATCTCCTTGAACCGGGCCTCGGCAACCGCATCGTCTGGGTTGTTGTCCGGGTGGAACTCGCGTGCGAGCTTCCGGAACGCCTTCTTGATCTCCTTGTGAGAGGCATCCTTGGAGACGTTGAGGGTGGCGTAGTAGTCCTTCTCCAGCCATTCCTTACGCATGCTGCACCGTTACCAGTGAAGGGCGGATCACCCGCCCGCGCATGACGTACCCTCGGCGCAGTTCTGCGCCGACGATCAGGTCTCCGTTGCCTTCACCCGGACCGGATACTGCTTCATGGACCTTCGGATCGAACACCTCACCGGTAGCCGGAATCGGTTCGAAGCCTTCGCGGGCGAGTGTCTCAAGGAGTTGACTCCTGGTCGAGAGCACACCTTCGCGGATCTTCTCCTCAGACGGACTCTGCGGCTCGAAGGCTGATGCCGCGTCGAACGCGTCGAGCGTTGGCAGGAGTCCTTCGATCACACGCTGCGACGCCCGTTCGACGTTCTCGGCCTGGTCGCGTTCAATGCGACGGCGAAAGTTGTCGAAGTCGGCGGCGACGCGCTGGAGCATTGCGAGCTGTTCGCCCGCCTCTTGACGGGCCTCGCTCAACTCGCGAAGCAGCAGCGCTTGAGCCTCGTCGGGATCGTCCGGCAGTTCGAGTCCAAGCTCGTGCGCCGTAGGCCCGACGCCGGGTTCGATCACTTCGAGATCCAGAACCTCGACATCATCGGGCTGGCGGCTGGCGGCTGGCGGCTGGTGGCTCTCATGACCCCCTCCGCCGCCTTCGACGGCACCTCCCCCTGAGGGGGAGGAAGCCGATCCGTCGGTCGGAGGAGCTGGCGCTGAGTCCGGCTGGTGGCTGGAAGCTGGTGGCTGGAAGCTCTCGCTAGGCCTCGTCATCGTCCTCCACCACCTCGGCTTCGACGACCTCGTCGTCGTCGGCTGGGGCTTCGTCGGCTGCCGCTGCGGCACTCTCTGCAGCAGACGCCGCGTAGATCTTCTCACCGAGGATCTGCGAACCGGTCAGCAATTCGTTCGTGGCATTCTTCAACGTTTCGGCATCGGTGCTCTCGTTCGCCAGCAACGTACGGAGTTCGGCGATCTGGTCGTCGAGAGGCTTGCGCTCATCGTCGGTCAGCTTGTCACCGTGCTCGGCGAGCTGCTTCTCGATCTGATACACCGTGTGGTCGGCCTGGTTCCGGGCTTCCACTGCTTCCTTGCGCTCAGAGTCGTCCTGGGCGTGGGCCTCGGCGTCCTTGACCATCTGCTCGATGTCGTCGTCGGACAATGCCGTGCCGCCGGTGATCGTCACCTGCTGCGTCTGTCCTGTGCCGAGGTCCTTCGCTGAGACCGAGACGATGCCGTTGGCATCGATATCGAAGGTCACCTCGATCTGGGGGACACCACGGGGTGCCGGGGCGATACCGGGGAGCTTGAAACGTCCGAGGCTCTTGTTATCGTTGGCCATCGGGCGCTCGCCCTGGAGGACGTGGATCTCGACCTCCGGCTGGCTGTCGGCCGCCGTTGTGAAGATCTCGGACCGACGAGTCGGGATCGTCGTGTTGCGCTCGATCATCTTCGTCGACATACCGCCCTCGGTCTCAACACCGAGCGTCAGCGGCGTGACGTCGAGGAGCAGGATGCCCTTCACGTCACCGGTGAGTACGCCCGCCTGGAGTGAGGCGCCGTCGGCGACGACTTCGTCAGGGTTGACGCCCTTGTGGGGCTCCTTGCCTGCGAGTTCGTGGACGAGCTTCTGGACTGAAGGGGCCCGGGTCGATCCACCGACGAGGATGACGTCATCGATGTCGTCCATCGTCACACCGGCGTCCTTGAGTGCCTCTTCGAACGGCATCCGGGTGCGTTGTACGAGATCGTCCGTCATCTGCTCGAACTCCGAGCGAGTGAGCGTGCGGAGGAGATGGATCGGTCCCTCGTTCGTTGCGGTGATGAACGGGAGGTTGATCTCCGTCTCCATGACCGACGACAGTTCGATCTTGGCCTTCTCGGCCGCTTCCTTGAGTCGCGTCATCGCCATGGCGTCATTGGAGAGGTCGACGCCGTTGTCGCTCTTGAATCCCTTGACGAGCCAATCGATGACCACGTCGTCCCAGTCGTCGCCGCCGAGTTTCGTGTCGCCGTGCGTTGACTTGACTTCGAAGACACCTTCGCCGATCTCGAGGACCGACACGTCGAACGTGCCGCCACCGAGGTCGAACACGAGGATGAGATGGTCGTCCTCGCTCTTGTCGAGTCCGTACGCGAGGGCGGCTGCGGTCGGCTCGTTGATGATGCGGAGCACCTCGAGACCGGCGATCTGGCCGGCTTCCTTGGTGGCCTGGCGTTGGGCGTCTCCGAAGTAGGCCGGGACGGTGATCACGGCTTCGGTGACGGGTTCGCCGAGGAAGGCCTCAGCGTCCCTCTTGAGCTTCATGAGGATGCGGGCTGCGATCTCCTGTGAGTTGTACTGCTTGCCGTCGATCTCGACGCTCCAGTCGGTGCCCATGTGTCGCTTGACCGAGCGAACCGTGCGATCGGGGTTCGTGATCGCCTGGCGCTTGGCCTGGTCGCCGACGAGAACTTCGCCGCTCTTGGCGAATGCAACGACGGAGGGTGTCGTGCGGTGTCCCTCTGCATTGCTGATGATCTTTGGTTCTCCGCCCTCGAGAGTCGAGATGACGGAGTTGGTGGTTCCGAGGTCAATGCCAACGGCGCGTCCCAT